>JADGOA010000193.1 GCA_017883215.1 Thermoanaerobaculia bacterium
AGACCGTAGACCGCAGTCCGCGGTCTGCGGTCTGCGGTCTATCTCGTGGAGGCGCGGGCGACGATCCGCTGCGCGTACGGGAGAAGGGCGGCGGCGAGCGAGATCTTCACGATGTCGGCGATGACGAACGGGACGATGCCCATCGTGAACGCCGCGCGCGGTCCGGCAAGGATCGAAAGCCACGACCAGCCGCCGGCGTAGACCACTGCGAGCGCAAC
Organism: Thermoanaerobaculia bacterium; assembly: GCA_017883215.1. Taxonomy (GTDB): domain Bacteria; phylum Acidobacteriota; class Thermoanaerobaculia; order Gp7-AA8; family Gp7-AA8; genus JAJXWV01. Next base: position 219 of record JADGOA010000193.1, read on the forward strand.
CAGCATCCCGGCAACGGCGCGAACCGTCGTCGTGCCCCATCCCCGTTCCGAGAACCAGCCGGCCACGAATGCTGCAGCCGGGTAAGCCATCAGATAGCCGCCCGTAGCGGCGACGAGCCACATCGGTCCGCCGTGCGCCTGCGCAAAGACGGGCAGTCCGACGAAGCCCTCGAGGATATAGAGAGCAGCGGCCGCGGCGCCGCGGCGGGAGCCAAGGGTCACGCCGACGAGGAGGACCGCGACGGGCTGCAGCGTCAACGGAACGGGGGAGAACGGGATCGGGATGGCGATCTGCGCCGCGATGGCGATAATCGCGCTCGCGGCGACGACCAGCCCCACGTTGATCGCCGTGCGGCTCCGGATGAGGCGTTCAGTGACGATCGATGGAATCGTGACGCTGGCGTTCATTGTCGGGTGCGCTCCTGTTTCAAGATTTCGCAAGCCTCGCTGATTGAAATTGGACCTCGGGGGTCGGGGGTCGGGGCTCGGGGGCGAGAATGTCCGATCTCGCCTCCGACCTCCGACCCCTGACCCCTTGCACGATCACTGATCACTCTTCTGCAGAACCAGAATCGCAGGCAGCAGCGTGATCGCAGCGAGCACGCACACGCTGATGCCGAAGGTTGAAGCATAACCGATGGATCGCAGGCCCGGATAATGCGAAAGGGCGAACGAGCCGTAGCCGACCACCGTCGTGATCCCGGCCATGACCACGGCCTTGCCGGTCTCGGCGGCGGTTTCGGGGAACCGTTCCCGATCTTCGAGATACCTCTGAAGCATGTACACGGCGTAGTCGGTGGCGCAGCCGATGATCATCAGCCCGACGAAGATGTTCATGAAGTTGAACTCGAGGTCGAGCGGCGCCATCAGGCCGAGCATCCCCACTGCCCCGGCGATGAAGGGGACGAACGACAGGATCGTCATCTTCACACTGCGGAAGCTGATGAACATGATCACGGCGACGGCGATGAAACCGAGCAGCGTGGCGCGGCGCGCGTCAGCCTTCACGATTCGGCGCAGCGTGCCGCTGACGAGGTTCACGCCCGTGAGGACGTCGCCGGGATGCTTGTCGGGGACGGCCAGCAGCTTCGGCGGCACCTCGCGCGGCCACCTCCCGCCCTCCGGGTAGACGTAGATCACCGACACCCACCCCTCGGGTGTCCGCTTCACGAACCTCGATGCCAGCTTGAGGATGTCGTTGTTCCCGATGTTGGCGAGCGAGACCGGCTCCTGTGGCGTCAGCGCCTGCGAGAAGAGGCCGATGTAATTCGCGTACGCCTCCGGCCGGAATCCGTTCTCGACGAGAGCCTGCTGGAAGGTCTTCTCGATGCGGGCGACGTTGAAGCGATCCCCCTTGCCGCGCCGGAGCTCGTCGATGACCGCCATCTGCTGATCGCGCGGAGGAAGAAACGTCGAGATGGACTGGAACGAAGCGATGGTCTTGTCGGCCACGAGCGGCGTCAGATCGCCCGTCGCCGTGTACGTCCGCTGCATCACCTGATCGAGCGATTTCCCTTCGATGACGTACATCATGAAGTCGAATGACTGCCCGAACTTCTCGGTCACCTTCGTCTGCATGACCACGCCGGGATTCCCCTTGGCGCGGAGATCCTGAATGTTGTCGCTGAACCGGAGCTTCGTCGCCATCCCGGCGGCGGCGATGATGAACACGACCCAGATCACGATCGTGGTGCGCGGGTTGGCGATGGCTCGGGCGATGAGCTTTCCCGAGCCGAATGAGTGCATGTACAGCTTCGGCGGGCGCTTGGACGTGTCCCTCTCGCCGACGATGATCAGCGCCGGCAGGAGGAACATCGTGCAGATCAGGAACAGAAGGATTCCCGTACCGGTCAGGAATCCGAGCTGCGTCATCCCGCGGAAGTCGGTGGCCAGGAAGGCGTAGAACGTTCCGGCGGTGGTGATGGCCGCGATGAGCACGCCCGGGAGCGTCGTGCGGATCATCGTGATGATGCCCTGGGGCATGTTGGCGCCGCGGTTCCGCTCGTCGACGTAGCGGCCGTACAGAACGGTGATGAAGTCGATCCCCAGCCCGGCCAGGAGGGCCGCGAATCCCGCGCTGAGCGACGAGAGCTGCCCGTAGACGACCGCCGCCGTTCCGAACGTCAGCGCCAGACTGAGTGCCATTGGGGCGGCGGCATAGGTGAGCGAGGCGCCGCGCCGGAAAGCGTAGATGAACAACGCCAGCACTCCGAAGAACGACCCGATCACGTTGATGATCACGTCCCCGCGGATGAGGTTGGCGTCTCCGACCGCAATCTCGTATCCGCCGGTATGCGAGATCTTCGGCAGCGGCGTTCCGTGCGGCGCGTTTTCGTGAAATTCCGCCAGCGCCTGCCCCTCGATCTTGGCGCCCTGCGCCAGCAGCTTCTGACCGAACGGAACATCCTGGGCGGGATGCTTCGGCTTGGTCAGGATCAGGAGCATGGTGTGATCGGCGGAGAGGTAATAGCCGCTGGAGGCGTCGATGTTGAATCCGCCGCCGGCGGACTGAAACTTACGGATGAAGATGGGCGCCAGGTTGAAGGGGTCGTACTGGACGAGCTGCTTGAACGCGAACGCCTGCGGCGTCTGCAACAGCGTTCGATTGCGCACCACCGATTCGCGGATGCCGGCGTCGGAGAGCTGCCGCGAAACTTCGTTCAGCTCCGCGGGAGTGAGAAAGAGAAGGGCTTTGGGCAGAACGATGTCGACGAAGTCGAGCGGATTGGGGAGGCGGTAGCTGACCTCTTCGATCAGAGGACTCTTCTTGTAGCCCTCGGCGATGTTCTGGATCAGAGGGTCGTACTCGTGCGGATCGCGGCCGGGCGGAATGGAGAGGACGACGATGTGATAATCGATCGTCCCCATGTCGCGGAGGGCTTTGCGGAATTCGTTGACCTGGCGGTTTTTTTGAGGGATGAGGTTGAGCAGATCGGGATCGAACGACAGGCGCAGCGAGGTTGCCACCGCGACGGCGGCCAGCACCAGCGCGACGATGACGATCTGTTTGCTGTGCCGGAGGCAGAGCCGGGCGAATGCGTCGAGTAGTCGGTTCATCGAGTTGGCGGCTCAGCAGTTCTTCCTGCCCGCTGGGCGAAGGGTGCGGGGATAACATGCGCAAAAGGTCGAGTCAAGCGATTCGTGGTATCGCCATCGTCGTGCTGGCGCTGGCCTGCACGCGGCGCGAGCCCCTCACGGCTGCGAAAGCGGAGCAGATCATCAAGTCCCATCAGTTCGCGCGCGAACCGGTCTACGCCGAAGTTCCACAACGCGTCTGGTGGAACGATGGCAACCCCAGGGACGACTACGACGTGAAAGCGCTGCACACTCTCCAGAATCTGCAGCGCGCCGGTCTGCTGGTCGTCTCCGAATCACACTCCGCCGACGGCACGACCGCCTTCACCGGGCGCGTCACTCCCAAAGGCTTCCCGATCCTCGGCACCGCGCCCAGCCTGCGCGGTCCCTGCTTCCGCGCCATGATCTGCTACAAACGTTACGACGGCCTGCGCAACTTCGTCCGCCATCCCACCGACCCGACCAAGGCGCACGCGGAGCTGATCTGGCACTACGAGGACCCGACGCCGCTCTATCCGCTGTTCGAGACGAAGCTCAACAAGCCTCTGCGCGAGCCGTTTGCCACGTTCATCGCGTTCTACTACAAGGACTACGACTGGCGCTTCGACGTGACCGTGAAGAAGGCGGAAGCGGAGTAGAGGCGGACCGCGTTCTCACTTCCTCCTCATCCGCCGCAGCCCGCCGCTTCCGGCGATGACGGCATCCGTGGCTTCGCGCGGGAAGAAGCCGGTCTCGATGACGCCGGCGAGATCGCGAAGGTCGGCCACCACGTCGGCGATGTCGCGGCTCGCGGGGACCATCACGTCGAGGATGGCGTTCCCTTCGTCGGTCACGCGCGGCTGGGCGCCGGCCATTCGCCGCGACGGCTGGAGATTCATCGCCGCGAATTTCCGCGTCAGCACGTCGACGGCGAATGGCGTCACCTCCACCGGCAGCGGGCCGATGCCGAGCCGGTCCACGACCTTCGATTCGTCGGCGATGACGATGAATCGCCTGGCCTGCTGCTCGACGATCTTCTCGCGCAGCAATGCGCCGCCACGCCCTTTGATGAGGCGCAGATCGCGATCGATCTCATCCGCTCCGTCGATGGCGAGATCGAGCGGTGCGATCTCGGCGAGCGGGAAGACCGGCACGTTCAGCGACCGAGCCAGCTCCGCCGTCGCCAGAGAGGTGCTCGTGCAGCGGATGTCGCGGAGGGTGCCGTCCGTGAGCACCGCGCCGAGCAGCTTCACGAATTCGCTGGCCGTCGAGCCGGTGCCGAGTCCGAGAGTCATGCCGTTGCGCACGTCGCCGAGCGCTTCCCGGGCTGCAGCGATCTTCAATTCCTTGGGGGTCATCTGTCAGTAGCCTCCGGCTGCGCCGCCGTCGCGGGGATCCGCGACGGCGATGATTTTGCCCGCCGCGAACATCAGGGCGTGAACGTCACCAATGTCATCGCGCTGCACCACGCTGTGGCCCATGGCGTTCAGCGCGTCGACGGTCCGGCGTGGAGCCGACGACTCGTAGTCGATCTGATCGGGCGTGGCCTGGTGGTGATAGCGCGGAGCGGCGATGGCCTCGTCGAGCGGCTTGCCGTAGACGACCACGTTCAGAAGAACCTGCAGCACCGTCGTCGGAATGGTGGGGCCGCCGCGCGTCCCGAGAGCGAGATATGGCTTCCCTTTCCTCAACACGATCGTGGGCGACATCGAGGAGGCCATCTTCTTGTGCGGCTCGATGGCATTTACCGTTCCCTGCAGGAGGCCGTAACGATTGGGCTTGCCTGGCGCGGGGGTGAAGTCGTCCATCTCGTCGTTGAGGAGAAATCCGAGGCCCGGCACCACGAAGCCGCTGCCGAAATCGTCATTGAGGGTGGTCGTCAGGGCGACGACGTTCCCTTCCGCGTCCGCAATCGTGAAGTGCGTGGTGTGATCGGGTTCCACGGCCGGTGTCGATCCCGGCTCGGCCAGCGAGATCGTCGGCGTCGCCCGTTCGCCGTTCATGGTGTTGCGCCACGCCACGGCACGAGTGTCGGAGAGCAGCTCGCGATAGGGAATGCGCGCCGTGGCCGGATCGCCGAGGTATTTGTTCCGGTCGATGTAGGCGCGCCGCTCGGCCTCGGCAACGAGGTGGAGCGACTTTGCGGTCTGAAAGCCGGCCGCGGCGAGATCGTACGAATTGAGGATGTTGAGCACCTCACCGATGAGGAGCCCGCCCGACGATGGCGGCGGCATCATGTAGATGTCGCAATCCCGGAACGTGACGCGGATCGGCGCGCGCCAGGTCGGCGCGTATTCGCTGAGATCGCGATGGGAAAGGTTGCCGCCGGCCTGTTGTACGGCAGCCACGATCCGGCCGGCCAGGGAGCCCGCGTAGAACTCGTGCGCGCCGGAGTCGGCGATGCTCGTCAGCGTCGCAGCCAGGTCATTCTGCAGCAGCCGGGAGTTGGCCGGCAGCGCTTTCCCCTTCGGAAAGAACAACGCGGCGGTGCTGGGGAACTGGTCGATCTTCCGCTTCGACCGCGCGCTGTTCAGATCGCGCTCCAGCCGGGCGTCGGTGGCAACACCGTCGCGCGCCAGCGCGATGGCCGGTTGCACCAGTTCCTTCCACGGACGCGTGCCGAATTTCCTGTGCATGGCGTCGAGACCGGCCACCGTGCCGGGCACTCCCGCCGCCAGCGGACCGGTCTGGCTGTTGACGCTGATCGTTCCGTCCGGCTGCAGGTACATGTCTCGCTTCGCGGCGGCGGGCGCAACTTCGCGGAAGTCGAGCGTCCAGACGCTGCCGGACTTCGCTTCGTAGTAGACGAGGAAGCCGCCGCCGCCGATGTTTCCTGCCTGGGGATGAGCGACGGCGAGCGCGAACGATACGGTCACCGCGGCGTCGATGGCGTTCCCTCCGCGCTTGAGCACGCTCAGCCCGGCCTGCGTCGCGTACGGCGAGACCGTCGAGAGCGCAGCTTTCGAAGCGGTCACCTGCGATCCGGCGAAGCCGGCGGGCGCGATCGCGGCGCCTAACAGGGCCGCTGCGAACGCGGCCCGTGCGATTCCTCGCGCGCTCACTTCCGTCCTCGCCGCGGCACGCGGTTCCTGTCGTAGACCACTTTCAAGCCCTTCAATGTCAGCTCCGGATCGACCAGGTCGATGTGCCGGCTCTCCTCTTCGAACAGCGCGGCGAGACCGCCGGTGGCGACGATGCACTTGATGCCGCTGATCTCTTGCTTGATGTGGTCGAGGATGCCGTCGACGAGCCCGAGGTAACCGAAGTAGATGCCGGACTGCATGTTCACTACGGTGTTCGTGCCAACGACGTGCGCGGGCCGCCTGATGTCCACGCGCGGCAGCCGCGCCGCGCGCGCGAACAGCGCCTCGGCGGAGATGTTCAGGCCCGGTGCGATCACCCCGCCGACGTATGTCGCGTCCGCGGTGACGACGTCGAACGTCGTGGCGGTGCCGAAGTCGACCACCACGCTCGGCCCGCCGAACGCTTCGAAGGCGGCCACGCAATTGACGATGCGGTCGGCGCCGACTTCCTGCGGATTGTCCACGTGAATGGCGATTCCGGTCTTCACGCCCGGCTCGACGAAAAGCGGCGCGACGCCGAAGTACTCTTCGATCATTCCGGCCAACGCGCCGTTGAGCGGGGGAACGACGGAGGCGACGATCGCACCATCGAGCGGCCCGCCGGCCGCGTCGCCGATGAGAAGGCGGGCCATCATCCCGTACTCGTCGGCCGTCCGTTCGCGCGCCGTGGCGACGCGCCACGACCCGGCCAGGACATCATCGCGATAGATGCCGAGGACGATGTTCGTATTGCCGGCGTCGACGACGAGGAGGTTGGACGACATTAGGTCTAGTTTATGCCGAGCGGGTTCGGGGATGAGGGTCATGAGGTCTGCTGTCATCCCGAGCGGGCGAACGGCGCGGGCGCCGCTGGAGCGGAAGTGACACTGTCATTCCGAGCCGGCGGAACCCCGGAGGGGTGGAGCGCGGCGAGGAATCC
>JADGOA010000194.1 GCA_017883215.1 Thermoanaerobaculia bacterium
GCACGTGTATCGTCCTGCCGACCCCCGACCTCCGAGCTCTTTTCTGTATCCTGCACCGCGCACGAACGCGAGCGACCAAGTGACGACCGAAACCGTTGATTCCCGTGGAGCGGCCAAGCCATCGCGCGCCGGCGGCTTCGCGGCACTCGTTGCCGCGGGCATTCTGCTCAGCAGACTGACCGGACTCGTGCGCGAGAAGGTTTTTGCGCACTACTTCGGCAATTCCGACGCCGCCGGCGTGTTCAAGGCCGCCATCCGCATTCCGAATTTTCTTCAGAACATGCTCGGCGAGGGCGTGTTGTCGGCGTCGTTCATTCCGGTGTACGCGCGCCTCCTGGCGCAAGGCGATGAGAAACTGGCCGGCCGTGTGGCCGGGGTCGTGGCGGCGCTGCTCGCTCTGGTGATGGTGATCTTCGTCGCCCTCGGCGTGATCTTCGCGCCGGCGCTGCTGTTCATCATCGCGCCCGGGTTCAAGGGAGAGGTCCGGGAGCTCACGATTCTCGTCGTCCGCATTCTGTTTCCCGGAATCGGTCTTCTCGTCTTGTATGCCTGGTGTCTGGGGATCCTGAACAGCCACCACAAGTTCTTCCTCGCCTACGTCGCGCCGGTGCTGATGAACGTCGCAGTCATCGCCACGATGTTACTTTTCGGCGGAAAGCTGCACGATGCGTCGCTCGTCGTCACGGTAGCGTGGGGGACGGTCGTCGGGGCAGCGATCCAGCTCGGAATCCTCGTGCCGTTCGTTTTCAAGTACGCCAGGTATCTGCGGTTCGCCATCGACATGACGTTGGAGCCGGTCCGCGAGATCCTGCGCAACTTCACGCCCGTGCTCGTCGGTCGAGGAGTGGTGCAGCTGAGCGCCTATCTCGACAACCTGCTCGCTTCGCTCCTCGGCACCGCCGCCGTGGCATCGCTCTCCTACGCGCAGATCATCTATCTACTGCCGATCAGCCTCTTCGGGATGTCCGTGGCGGCGGCGGAGCTGCCGCAGATGTCGAGCGCCATCGGCTCGAAGGAGGAGATAAGCGCGACGCTGCGCAAGCGGATGGAGCGGGGGCTGCGGCAGATCGCGTTCTTCGTCGTGCCGTCGGTCGGCGCGTTCATTCTGATCGGCAACGTCATCGTCGCCGCGCTGTATCAGGGAGGCCGCTTCGGCGCCAACGACACCCGCTACGTCTGGTACATCCTCATCGGGTCGACGGTCGGCCTTCTCGCCATGACCCTGGGTCGGCTCTATTCCTCGGCCTTTTACGCGCTGCGCGACACGAAGACGCCGCTTCGCTACGCCATGATCCGAGTGGCTCTGACCGGCGTTCTCGGATATCTCTTCGCGCTTCCGCTGCGGCCTCTTCTGATCGCGCTGCTGAAGCTCGCTCCCATTCCGCTGCCGTTGATCGGCGGTAGCGAAGCGCCCCTCGGAGTCATCGCCCTCACCGCGACGGCCGGCATCGCCGGATGGGTGGAGTTCGCTCTGCTGCGGCATTCGCTGACGAAGAGGATCGGCAGCGTTCGCATAGCGCCCTCGTACCTGGGGCGGCTCTGGGCCGCGGCGCTCGCTGCCGGCATCTCTGGCGCGGCTTTCAACAACTACGTCATGTCGTGGCTCGGCTCGCACCTGCCGCGGATCCTGCCGCACCTGCGAGATGGCCTGATCGTCTGCGGCCTGTTCGGGGTCGTCTACTTCGCCGTCGCGATCATCCTCGGCGTTCCCGAGGCGCGTGCGACCCTTTCGCGCTTCACGCGCCGGTAGGAGTACCCACGCCCCGCAGGGAGCAGTGGCTTGCATGGAGTGCGGGCGTCTCGCCCGCCGTCGCCGGGCGTCCCGCGCCCGGCGACTCTCAATGAAGCGATCCGGCGCGGGACGCTGGATCGCGGCGGGCGAGACGCCCGCACTCCATGAGAGCCGACGCTCCGCGCAAGAGGGCATGCGTTCACCGCGCGGATGCGAACGACGACGTCCGCCCTCCCTGTCACCGTTCTTGCTACCATCCGGCAATCGTGACGGCAGTCCCTCCGACATCGAGTCAGCCGCTCGGCATGCCCGGATCGCGCATTGCCGATCTCGATGCCGCTCCGGACGAGAACATCCTCGAAGTCAAGAACCTCCGGACGACGTTTTTCACCGAGAGCGGTGGCGTTCACGCGGTCGACAACGTGTCGTTCGACATCCGCCGCGGCGAGGCCCTGGCGCTGGTCGGCGAATCGGGCTGCGGCAAGAGCGTCACCGCGATGTCGATCATGCGCCTCGTGTCCCCTCCCGGAAGGATCACGGCCGGCGAGGTGCGGTTCCGCGGTCGGAACCTCGCGGACCTCTCCGAGCGGGACATGCGCAAGGTGCGCGGCAACGACATCGCCATGGTGTTCCAGGAGCCGATGACGTCGCTCAACCCGGTGTTCAAGATCGGGTGGCAGGTGGCCGAGGCCATCCGCATTCACCAGGACGTCTCGAAGAAGGAGGCGTGGCGGATGGCGGCGGAGATGCTGAAGCTCGTCTCCATTCCCGATCCGATCAAACGCCTCCACGACTATCCGCACCAGCTCTCAGGCGGCATGCGGCAACGGGTCATGATCGCCATGGCACTCTCCTGCGATCCGGAGCTGCTGATCGCTGACGAGCCGACGACCGCCCTCGACGTGACGATCCAGGCTCAGATCATGGAGTTGCTGGCTCGCCTTCAGCAGAAGCTCGGCCTGGCAATCCTGCTCATCACTCACGACCTCGGCGTCGTGGCCGAGTTCTGCGAGCGCGTCGTAGTCATGTACACGGGACGCGTGGTGGAGGAGGCGCCTGTCCGCGAGCTCTTCGCCAATCCGTCACACCCCTACACGCGCGGTCTGCTGAAGTCATTGCCCGGCGCGTCGAAAGGGGAGGCGGCCGCGGCGTCGCCACGGACCGAAGCGGAAGCCGAATCCAGCTACAACCCGCCGCCGGGCCGGCTGCCGACGATCAAGGGAATGGTTCCGTCGATCAGCTCTCTGCCATCCGGATGCAAGTTCAATCCGCGATGCCCCGACGTGATGGACATCTGCCTCGGTCGCGAGCCGGCCCTCATGATGGTGGGGAAGGCACATTCGGCGCGCTGTTACCTCCACGGGGAGGAAGCGGATCCGGAACGGGCATGAACGTGAGAATGGGTACGGACTGCGGGCTTCCAGCCCGCCTGCCGTCGACCATCCTGGTCGACGGCTGTTGCGGCGCGTCAGGAGGCGCCGGGCTGGAAGCCCGTCGACAGGCGGGCAGGATGCCCGCAGTCCGTCGCACGGAGGCCGGCGTTGCCCGATAAGGAAAGGCCGTCATTCGGCGGGGATTCGGCACCGCTGCGCGAGGGATCGGCAGGCGCCATGCCGGTCGGACGGGGCGAGCAATTGCTCGTCGTCCGCGATCTGACCAAGTACTTTCCGGTCAAACGGGGCGTGCTGGCCCGCGTCGTCGCTCAGGTGAAAGCGGTCGACGGGGTGAGCTTCGGGATCGCACGCGGGGAGACGCTCGGCCTGGTCGGCGAGTCGGGATCCGGGAAGACGACGGTCGGGCGCTGCATCCTCCGCCTCATCGAGCCGACGTCGGGCTCGGTCGAGTTTGCGGGGACGAACGTGCTCGGTCTCGACTCTGGCGACATGCGCAGGATGCGCCGCTACATGCAGATCGTCTTTCAGGATCCTTACGCCTCGCTCAATCCGCGGATGACGGTCGGGGCGATCGTCGCCGAGCCGCTGATCATCCACGGCGGCATGAAGGGCTCGGAGCGGGACGAACGCGTGGCGCAGCTTCTGGCGAAGGTGGGGCTGCAGCCGGAGTATCGGAAGCGCTATCCGCACGAGTTCTCCGGAGGACAGCGGCAGCGCGTCGGCGTCGCGCGCGCCCTGGCTACGAATCCGGAGTTCCTCGTACTCGACGAGCCGGTGTCAGCGTTGGACGTCTCCGTGCAGGCGCAGGTGGTCAATCTCCTTCAGGACCTGCAGGAGGAGTTAGGCCTGACCTACCTCTTCATCGCGCACGATCTGTCGGTCGTGGAGCACATTTCCACGCGCGTGGCCGTGATGTACCTCGGCAAGATCATGGAGATCGCCGGGCGCGAGACGCTGTACGAAGACCCGCTGCATCCGTACACGAAGGCCCTCTTGTCCGCTGTGCCGGTTCCCGATCCGACGGTGAAGAAGAGGCGCATTCTGCTGAAAGGCGACATTCCGACGCCGCTCGACCCTCCCAGCGGATGTGTTTTCCACACGCGCTGTCCGATCGCGCAATTCCCCATCTGCCGCGATCAGGTGCCGCCTCTGGTCGAGTATCAGCACGGCCAGTTCGCCGCCTGCCATTTCGCCGGCGATCCGATTCCCGACAACGCGCGAGCCGTCGATCCGGAAGGCATCGCCGTGAGCGCGTAGCGCCCTGGAGTGCAGCGACCGCAGTCGCCGCGCCGAGGAGGATTGCGAGCGCGGCGGGCAGTGTTCAAGAGCGGGACCGCCCCTTCTGCGCGGGACGCACGCTTCGTCATCACACGACGCCGTGCGCAAAGCCGGCCGCCGATCGTTCCACGTTTTTCGCCTCGTTTCGTAATGCAGACGGCACCTGCCGTTAGAATGCACGCGCCAACTCGGCCCGAGCCCCTCGGTTCCGCGAAACCCACACCCAGCCTTTTCGTACAAGAGGCGTGTCCAGGAGGACTTGCATGACCGCTGTTCGACGGTTGCTGACCATTGTTCTTGCGGCGAGCGCGATGACGCTTTCCGCGCAGACGCCCGCCCCGACGGCGCGGCCGGCGGATGTCCCGCGCGAGACAGCGCCGGTCACCGCGGACACCGACAAGGACGTCAACAACCCCCGCGCGCTGAAGCTCACGCTCGGCGACGCCATCACCACCTCCGTACGCCAGAACCTCGGCGTCGAGGTGCAGCAGTACACGTATCTGATGTCCGGCCAGCTCCTGCGCGAGTCGTACGGCATCTTCGACTGGCTGGGCAACGGCCAGCTCTCGCGCACCAGCAGCCAGTCGCCAAACATCTCGCGCATTCAGGCGACGTCGAGCAACAGCACGACCGCCAACGTCGGCGTGGGACAGGAGATCCCCACCGGCGGCCTGTACAACCTTACATGGACGAACTCCCGCACCGCGCAGACCGGGTCGCTGAACATTCTCAATCCCTCCTTCAGGAGCGGTCTCGATCTGCAGTTCACGCAACCATTGCTGCGGAACTTTGGTGTGGACGTCACGCGGCGCGGGATCACCGTGGCCCGCAACAACCTCGGCATCAACCGCGAGGCGTTCCGCGGAATGCTGATGGATACCGCGTCGTCGGTGGAGCAGGCCTATCTCGACCTCGTCTATGCCCGCCGCTACGTCGACGTGGTGAAGGAGGCGGCGTTCCTCGCCCGCGACCAGGCGCGCATCACCCAGATCCGCATCGACGTCGGGGCCTCGGCTCCGCTCGACATCCTCCAGCCCCGGGTCCAGATCGGCACCACCGAAGGGCAGCTGATCACCGCAGTCGCGGGCGTTCGCGACGCCGAGGATCGCCTGCGCGCACTGATGAACCTGCCGACGGCCGACTGGGATCGGCCGATCATCCCGACCGATGACGTCACTTACGCTCCCGTGACCATCGATACCGAACAGGCCGTCGCCCGCGCGTACCAGCTGCGCCCGGAGTTGAAGGAGAGCCAGCTGACGACGGCGAACCGCCGCGTTCAATACGTCTATGCGCGCAACCAGGTTCTGCCGAAGGTCGACCTCGCGCTCGAATACAGCACGGCCGGTTTAGCGGGCAACGCCCTGGCGACCGACCCGCTGACCGGACAGCCGACCGGCCTCGCCTCGACCGGCTATTCACATGCGTTGTCGCAGGCTCTCGGACGGGATTTCCCGACGTGGACGGTCGGCGTGAACGTGGCTGTGCCCATCCTCAACATCGCCGCACGTGCGGAAGCGAAACGCTCCGAGCTGGACCTGCAGCAGTCGCGCGCTCTCGAGGACCAGACGCGCCAGAGCATCGCCATCGGTGTTCGAGCCGCCGCTCGCGCCATCGATACCACCGCCAAGGAGATCTCCACCACCCGCACGGCGCGTGACGCAGCGGAGCAGAACGTCGCCGCGGAGCGCAAGCGCTACGAGAATGGCTTGTCCACGAATTTCCAGGTGCTGCAGATCCAGCAGCAGCTCTCCGACGCGCGTGCCAGTGAGCTGCAGGCCCTGGTCGGGTACAACAAGGCCGTCGCCGCCTATCACCGTGCCGTGGGCGACCTGCTCGACGTCCGCGGAATCTCGGTTGAGATACCGACGATCAACGAACCTTCTCTCTTCTCGTCCTGGGACCGGTACAATTGGCTGAACTACGGAAATCGGGTCCGGTCGGACGGAGCAGAAAAATGACAATCGAGAACGGCCCGGCACTGCCAGCGAGCGCTGCCGAGCCGAAGCCGAATTCGTTCGGGAGAATCGTGGGCGTCTTAACGGCGCCCACTTCTACTTTTGAAGCCATCGCCAAGCGGCCGGACGTGCTGGTGCCCCTGGTCGTGCTCATGATCTTCTCGCTTCTGGCCAACGTCCTGATCGCCAGAAACATCGATTTCAACTCCATCACGCGGCAAGCCATCGAGGACTCTCAATCGGGGTCGTCGCAACAGATGACGGCCGAGCAGATGGATCGGACGGTGCGCTTCGGCGGCGCGATCGCCAAGGCCATGACGTACGCCGCGCCGGTTCTGCAGCTGATCGTTCTCGCCGCCATCGCCGGGCTGCTGCTGATCGCCTTCCGGATGTTCGGAGGGGAAGGGGATTACAGACAGGCCTTCTCCATCGCCACGTACAGCTGGTACCCGCTGGTGATCAACGGGGTGATCGCCATGATCGTGCTGCTCTCCCGCAAGTCGATCAGCGTGGCGGATCTGCGCAGCCCCGTGAGGTCCAATCTCGGATTCCTCGTGGACATGAAGACGCATCCCTTCGGTTCGGCGATCCTGTCGTCGCTGGACGTCTTCAGCTTCTGGTCGATCGCTCTTCTGATCATCGGCTTCGCAGCGATGTCGCGGCTGTCGAAAGGTAAAGCGGCGGCCATCGTGCTGACGTACTGGATCCTCTACATCGGCATCTTCAAGATGACGGGAGCGGCCCTTCAGGCGATGAGGATGAAGGCGTCGTGAAGCGGCCGATCCTGATCGGCCTGGCGGTTGTCGCCATCGGCGTCATCGTTTTCTTCAGCATCCGCAGCAGTAACGGCGACGCGCAGAAGGTGT
>JADGOA010000195.1 GCA_017883215.1 Thermoanaerobaculia bacterium
AACCTCACGGGGCGAATGCGCGGGGCAGAAACGTCGTGAGCGGCGGGATGTAGGTGATCAGCAGGACCCCTATCAGGAGCACGAGCAGCATCGGGATGGCGGCGCGATAGATCTCGGTCATCGGCTTCTCGAAGCGGTAGGAGGCGATGAGCAGATTGATGCCCACCGGCGGCATCAGATAGCCGAGCTCGAGGTTGGCGAGAAAGACGATGCCGAGGTGCGTCGGATCGATCCCGAACGCAGCGCCGAGCGGAACGACGAGCGGAACGACGACGACGATCGCGGGAAAGATGTCCATGATCCCGCCCACGACCAGAAGGAAAAGGTTCAGCAGCAACAGGAAGACGTATTTCGAATGAATCGAAGCGGTCGCCCAGGCCACGGCCTGCGCCGGGATCTCGGCGTCGACCAGGAAGTTCGTGAACCCGAGCGCGACGCCGAGGATCAGGAGCACGCCGCCGATCAGGAGTCCCGCTTCGGAGAACACGTGGGAAAGCATCGCGAAAGTTTTCAGCTCGCGATGGATCACCCCCTCGACGATGAGCGCGTAGATCGCGGTGAACGCCGCGGTCTCCACCGGCGTGGCGAAGCCTCCAAACAGCACGACAATCACCACCACCGGCAGCAGAAGCTCCCATTTCGCTTCCCAGATCGCCTGTGCTGCTGCGGTGGGTGAAAACTTCTCCGTGGAGGCCACGCGTCTGTCCTGGCGCATTCCCCACCACGCGGTGAGCACGAGCATGAGCACGCCCGGCACGATCCCGCCGAGAAACATCTGCTCCATCCGGACATGGGCGACGATGGCGTAGAGGATCAGCGGAAGGCATGGGGGGAAGAGCACGCCGAGCGATCCGGCGCCGGAGAGCAATCCCAGCGAGCTGCGTTCCGAGTAGCCGGCGCGCCGCAGGATCGGGAAGAGCAGTCCGCCTAACGCGAGGATCGTGACGCCCGATCCGCCTGTGAACGTCGTGAAGAAGGCGCACGCGAGGGCGGTCACGATGGCCGGTCCGCCGCGCACCCCTCCGAAGAGACGGTCGAAGACGTCCACGAGCCGCTTCGATGCGCCTCCCTCGGCCAGCAGGTAGCCGGTCAGCGTGAAGAGAGGAATCGCCGGCAGCGACGGATTGACGACGAGCGAATAGTGCCCGACCGCGACCGCGGCGATCGGAACAGCGGCCTCCCAGAAGAGGATGAGCGCCGCTCCACCGAGGATCACGAAGATCGGTGCGCCGAGAATCGCCGCGGCGAAGAGCGCGATCAGCGCGGGAAGCGCGAGCTGCTGCGGCGAGAACGGGGACACCCACATCGTCAGGCAGAGGGCCACGGCGGCCGCAGTGGCAATCGTGCGGCCGCTCCACCGCTCGGACGCATGCCACAACAGACGGAGGGCGATGACGGCGAATCCGATCGGCATGACGAGTTGCACGACCCAGAGCGGAATCGCGTACGCAAGAGTGCGGCTGTCGCGCTCCGCAATGACGAACTGAAAGCTCGCCACCGCCAGCCAGGCCGTGACGCTCGCCGCCACGCTGCCGCTGAACAGCGCCGCCGCGACGCGCACCCGCCCCGAAAGGAACTTCGTCGTCGCGAGCGAGAGCAGCCGCGACTCGCGCGCCGCCAGAGACGCTCCGAGCATGCTGATCACCAGCGTGAGGTGCTGGACGATCGCCGGCGCTCCCGAGATGCCGGTCCGAAAGAATTTTCGAAGGACGATCTCGACGATCGGCAGCGTCGCGATCAGGAGCAGCGCGGCCAGGACGCCGCTGTCCTCGATGGCACGCGCCATCGTGCGCGGCTGCGGTTGACCGTCAGCGGGACTGCCAGCGGTGATCGCCTCGGACATCGCGCACACTATGCTACGCGTCAGCGGGGTGTTTTCGACGCCCGGTACCCAGCCAGCAGCTTCGTCACTTCATCGAAAAAGTCTGCCGGCACGACGCGTCCTCGAATCTGCGGGTAGGTAGCTTCCGCCGCTTTTCGCCACCGCGCCTCCCCGTCAGGCGTCGGCTTGTAGACCGTCAGATTCCGCTTCTTCATCGCTTCGACCGCGGCGTCGCTCTCGCGGTGGTTCTGCTCCGTCATCCGAACGCCGGCGTCTGCTGCGGCCCTCGCCATGGCCGCCTGCGCCGCTGGCGAGAGCTTTTTCCACGAGCTCTCCGTGACGACGAGGGCCCCCACGAGCGGCGCCCACGCGAGGTCGAGCATGTTGGGCGCGGAGGTGTAGATCTGGTTCGTCAGCGCCACGTACGGAGGGGCGGGAACCGCCGTGATCATTCCTGTCCCGAGCATCGGCAGGATGTCGTTGGTTTCGAGCGAGACCGGATGAAAACCGGCCGACTGATAGATGTCGAACACGCTGCTGTCGCCGGACCAGGTGAAGATCTTCATTTTCTTCAGATCGTCCGGTTCGCGGAGCGGAGCCTTCGAAAAGAACCGCACCCAGCCGGTGTCGCCCCAGAAGAGGACCACGAATCCCTTGTCACGCAGCCGCTTGTCGAGTTGCGGCCGCATCTTCTCGGTGACGTAGCGGACCTCGTCGAGCGAGCGGAAGAGCATCGGAACCGACTGGAGCGACTGGACTGCGCGATCGATCTCGGCCAGGCCGTTCGCCGTGAGAAGCGCGGCGTTGAGCTGCCCGATCTTCATTTTGCTGACCATGTCGGCTTCGCCGCCGGCGGCGCCGCCGGGATAGATGCGAAGTTGCGCCCCGCCCGGCGTTCTTTCCCATTCGGAGCCCATGGCTGCGAGGATCTTGTGAAACGACGAGTCCTTCGGGGCGAGCGTGCCGAGCTTGATCACCGTGGTGGGCTTCGCTGCCGCAGGCGGCGCTCCCCGCCCGGCGGCAGGCGCCAGCGCCAGACCGCACAGCCACGCTGCAAGAACGAATCGGTTACGAGCACCGGACCATGAGCTCATGGTTTGCCTTCCTTCGCATCCCCGAGAAAAAGGTCATCCACCTGCGTGAGGAGCCACCGTGCGCGGCGTTGCGCGATTCGATTCTCGAGCCGCCATTCGGGCCGGGCGTCGGCGTCGATCGCCAGCGCGCGTCCCAGCAGGGTCTCGAACTCCGCGCGGTTCTGCGTCTCGACCGAAACCGCCTCCGCGAACGTCACAAATGGAGAAGCGAGCTTTCCTTCGGAGAGCTCTACGGCGCGGTCGAAGTGGCGGCGGGCTCGCGCGCCGCGGCCGGTCACTCCGGCGGCACGGTTCATTTCGAGTGTGATCATCGCCGAGTGAATCGCACCCCGCTCGAAGCTCTCGTCAAGCTCGAGCGCGCGGTCCATCATCGCCTCGACGATCGGAAGATCAGCGACGGCCTCGGGCTGATCCTTGGAGAGAGAAATGGCGAGACCCCACGACGCGGCGGTCCAGTAGAGAAGAGGAACGTCGCTCCGCGTGAGCTGCTGCAGGCCGTGGCGCGGATCGCTGCGCACGCTCTGTTCGAGCCCGGCGTGCGCGACCTCGAGACCGCGGAGGCCGTAATTGCGGGCCCGGATGTACAACCGCCGCGCACGATCCTGTTGATACGCCGATCCGTCAGGATCCGAGTTGCGCCTCTCGTCGGCCTTCTCCTGGATCCACCCGTACGAGTACTGGGTGAAGCCACGGGTGGCGGCCAGAAGCAATCCCGGATGCCGCGGGCTTTCTGCGAGCAGGCTCTCGATCAGCTTGAGACTGAACGGAGCGGCTTCGCCGACGAGATCCGGATCGTCGTCCGCGGCGTACACCTCTCCCTGTTTCGCGAGCGCATCACCGAGACGATCGACTGCGAGCCGCTGCAACGAGCAGCCGTGTGCGAAGACGACGGCGAGAATGGGAAGGGCAATGAGGAATCGGTCTCGCCTCCGCATCGGCTGATCGAATGGCGTTGCGCGGATCATGGGGCTCTCCGTCGCGGCTGGCCAGCGGAATCCCGCCGTCCCGAGCCTTCCGGAACCTATCACATCGGGAACCGC
This sequence comes from Thermoanaerobaculia bacterium, assembly GCA_017883215.1. GTDB lineage: Bacteria > Acidobacteriota > Thermoanaerobaculia > Gp7-AA8 > Gp7-AA8 > JAJXWV01. Next base: position 3,957 of record JADGOA010000195.1, read on the forward strand.
GCGCCAGCGATCGTCCATACCGAGGAGATCGGCAGCGCCTTCAGCGACGGCGCAAGTCGCGGGTGCTCTTTGCGTGCTCGTGGATCACAGCGTCCTCCGAATCGCGTGATAGACGACGAGAACGAGAATCGCTCCGACCGCAGAGACGAAGATGCTGTACACATTCACTCCGCTCACGCCGTGCCAGCCCAGTCTTCCGAAGACCCAAGTTCCCACGAAGGCGCCGATGATGCCGAGCAGGATGTCCAACAGAATTCCTTCGCCGTGCCGGTTGACGATCTTGCTGGCGATGAAGCCCGCAATCAGTCCAAGGATGATCCAAGTGATCAGGTGCATGGCGTCGATGTGCATGAGTTCCTCATTTGCAATATGCCCGCCTGACCGAGCGACGACCAACGCCGAGAAAGGGTGGCCAGCACTCGAACGCGTGGTTAAGGAATGTCGGCACGAGCTGTGCTTCCGGCCACCACGCTGCACCCAGGGGACGGAACGAGCATCCTCCGGCGTCGGATCGTGTCTGGGTATGCGCGGAATCGCTAAGGGGGATTAGCCGGGTGGCATTGAGGGATTTCGCAGGTAGGCGACGATGTCGACGAGCTGCCGTTCGGTCATCGGTTGCGCGTGGTCCTTCATCGTCGGGCCCGACAGACCCTCCTTGCTCCCGGCGTTGTGGCTGGTAATCCGCTGTGCCAGCTGATTCGGAGCATAGCGACTGAGCCCTCGAAGCAAGGGTCCGGCTGTGGCGCGTCGTCCGGTCGGGAGCTCCGCATCCTCGGCGACACGGTGACAACCAATGCAATCGAGAGCAATGAAGGCGCGACGGCCCGCCGCTGGATCGCCACCGGCGAAGGCAGGATCTGGAATCGCGACCTCTGGCACGGAATGCCGGTGCACACCGAAATGCACTGGAACCGGCGTCGAGCAGTACGTCAGTGCAACGACGAGAGGCAGTATGACGCATCGCATGCTTGGACCGTGCAGTCCGCCTCAGCGTGCGGCGGTGCCGATCGTCACCGAGCACTGCTGTCCTGAACGACAGAGGTGACGCCGTGCACCGGCACGAGTGCGTCGCTGGGCGTGACAGACCTCCTCTGCTTGTTGATGCCTTGATTTTTCAAAGTCTCCGACGTAGTCCTGTTCGATGACGACAAGCAGTTATCACTGCGACCTCACCGGAACGAGGAGACCGGTGCCGTGACCCCATCTCTACCGTGACACCACCATCCTCAGGCTTCTCCAGCGAAAGCCTTCCATCCCACAGTCGACTGGATCCACACCTCCGCGCAACCGAGGTACACCCGGACCTGCAAGACCGTCCGCACCGCCCCGAAGGCGGGGAAGAAAGGACAACGATGAAACCGAAACGAGCCGAGCTTCTGTCGAACCTGAACAAGGACCTGGAATGGGAGTACGCGGCGGCGATCCAGTACGTGCAGCACGCCGCCCTGATCACCGGGCCCGAGTATGAGTCGATCACGAAGGAGCTGATCGTTCACAGTCAGGAGGAGATGCAGCACGCCGTCATGCTTTCCGACCAGATCGCGTTTCTGGGCGGCGTGCCGACGGTGGATGTGGAACGCCGTGACATCTCCCCCGAGAGCAAGACGATGCTGGAGCAGGACTTGGCGGGTGAGGACAACGCCATCACCCGCTACAAGGAGCGGATCGCCGAAGCCGAAGCTTTGAAAGAGTACGGGCTTCGCCGGGTCCTGGAAGACATCCTCGTGATGGAGGAGGAGCACAAGCGCGACCTCCTCACCGTCCTCAGGAGGTAACCCTTGTGCTGGCAACAACCAGACGGCAGTCATCCAACGAAGGAGGAGTCGTCATGAAAGGTTTCGTCCAGAACATCGAGAGCATCGCCGTCAAGAATGAAGAGTTTCGCCGGGTGCTTTACACGGCGAAGAACTGCCAGCTCGTTGTCATGGCGCTGAAGGCCAAGGAGGAGATCGGGATGGAAGTCCACAAGCTCGACCAGTTCCTTCGCGTGGAGGAAGGAACGGGTGAGGCGGTTCTCGATGGGGTTCGTACGGCGATCAGCGCGGGCTTCGCGGTTCTCGTCCCGGCCGGGACGAATCACAACATCATCAACACTGGCAGTGTTCCGATGAAGCTCTACACGCTCTATGCGCCGCCGAACCATCGAAACGGCGTCGTCCACCATACCCGCAAGGACGCGGAGGCAGACACCGAGCACTTTGATGGCAAGACGACGGAATAGAGATTCGACTGGGCGCTGGCTTGATCTCCACACGGGCGCCCAGAAACCAGGCAGCCGGCCATGTCGACCACCGCTGCGACCGAAAAGGAGGCGACCGATGCCCACGATCACGACCAAAGACGGCACGCAGATCTATTACAAGGACTGGGGCCGCGGACAGCCCGTAGTCTTCAGCCATGGCTGGCCGCTGAGCGCGGACGCATGGGAAGACCAGATGGTGTTTCTGGGTGCCAACGGATACCGCTGCATCGCACATGACCGCCGCGGCCACGGCCGATCGAGCCAGCCTTGGAGCGGCAACGAAATGGACACTTTCGCGGACGACCTCGCGGCGCTCGTGGAAACGCTCGACCTGAAGAAGGCGATCCATGTCGGGCACTCCATGGGCGGCGGCGAAGTCTCCCGCTATATCGGCCGCCACGGCGCCAAGCGAGTGGCCAAGGCCGTGCTGATCGCCGCGGTACCGCCACTGATGCTGAAGACGGCCACCAATCCCGGCGGCCTGCCGATCGACACGTTCGACAAGATCCGCGCCGGTGTGCTCGCCGACCGCTCGCAGTTCTTCAAGGATCTCACCGCATCGTTCTATGGCGCCAACAGGCCCGGTGCCAAGGTTTCGCAGGGCCTGCGAGACTCGTTCTGGCGCCAGGGGATGCAGGCCGGTCTCAAAAACGTCCTCGATTGCATCAAGGCCTTCTCCGAGACGGATTTCACTGAAGATCTCAAGAAGTTCGACGTGCCGACACTGATCATCCACGGCGACGACGACCAGATCGTGCCGATCGGCGATTCGGCCCTGCTCTCGTCCAAGCTCGTCAAGGGCTCCACGCTGAAAATATATCCGGGCGGCCCACACGGCCTATGCTCGACTCATAAGGAACAGGTCAACGCAGATCTGCTCGCGTTCCTCGAGGTCTGACGGCCAGGTCATAGGCGTCTCAACCGCGCTTCTCGTCATGAAGGGACGCATCCGGGGGTGCATGGGGGGCGACTTC
>JADGOA010000196.1 GCA_017883215.1 Thermoanaerobaculia bacterium
TTCGAGGCAGAGAAAGGCTCTTCGCTCGGAGTCACGATGTGGAACATCGGCATCAGGCTGGCGCTGTACCTGTTCGTGGCGATGCTTGTCGGAGCGGCGCGCGGCCTGCTCGAAGCGGAGCGCCGCCGGTCGCGCATCGACGACCTCACTGGCGTGCTGAACTCTCGCGCGTTCAATGAAGTGATGACCCGGGAGCTCGAGCGCATGCGCCGCACCAGCCGGCCTCTGTCGGTCGCGTACATCGACCTGGACGACTTCAAGAACATGAACGACCGCTTCGGCCACGCGGCGGGCGACGAGGCCCTGCGCAGCTTCGCACGCCGCGCCATGCAAACGATCCGAAAGCTGGACGCGATGGCCCGGTTGGGCGGAGATGAGTTCGCGATTCTGATGCCCGAGACCGACCGCGACGGAGCAGCGGCGGCCGTGGCGCGCTTTCGCGACTGCATGCAGGCGATCGACGATGCGCCGATCGGTTTCAGCATGGGCGTGATCACGTGTGACGATCTCGGGGGGGTCTCCGCCGACGCCATCCTCCAGCGCGCTGACACGCTGATGTACACCGCCAAGCGCCTCGGGAAGAACCGTTACGTCCACGCGCGATTCTCCGAGGCCGTCGGCGTTCTTCCGCCGCCACCGCCGAAGGCTGCCGACTGACTGTAGAATCGCGACAAGGCAGCCAAACACGAAACGACGCCGCGCGTGAGCGTCGCGCCATCCCTCAGCCCATTGCACACCGACACCAATAATCTCACCAGGATCGAGCGCATCACGCTCATCGCCCTGGCGACGCTCTCGCTCCTCCTGCGCGCGGTCGCCTATTTCCGCTATCGGTTCGATTCCGACGAGCCACAGCACCTGCACGTGGCCTGGGGATGGACGGCGGGACTGGTGCAGTACCGCGACTACTTCGACAACCACGCGCCACTGTTTCACATGCTCTCGGCCCCGCTGGTCGCGGCGCTCGGCGAGCGCGCGGACATCCTTCTCTACATGCGGGCCACGATGCTGCCGCTGCTGGCAGTGGTCATCGGCGGCACGTATGTCATCGGCCGGCGCTTTTACTCGGCCCGAGTCGCGCTCTGGTCCGCAGTGATCCTGTCGCTCTACCCGTCGTTTTTTCTCAAGACGCTCGAATACCGGACCGACAACCTCTGGAACGCGCTGTGGGTGGTCGCGCTGCTCGTCCTCACCGGCGGGACGGCAACGGCGGCGAGGATGTTTGCCGTCGGCGCAATCCTCGGAATCGCCACCTGTGTGTCATTGAAGACGCCGCTGCTGGTGGTGGCGCTGGCCCTCGCGGCCGTCGCCACGCGCTTCGCTCTCCGCGAGGGCTTTCGCGCCGGCGAGATGCTCGCCAGAGCAGGTGCCTTCACCCTCGGCCTCGTCATCGCACCCGCGGCGATGGCGATGTGGTTCGCGCACCTCCACGCGCTGCCGGACCTCGTCTACTGTGTCTTCGAGTTCAACAAGCTCATCGCGCACACGCATGCGCACGTGATCCTGCTGCGGGTCGCCTATCCGTTCATGCTGGCGTTCGTGGTCTGGTACGGATGGCGGATCGGCGACGACCGGCCGGTCGATCCGGCCGCGCGAACGCGCTTCTTTCTCGGCATGCTGCTGGCCATGTTCTCTGTGACGCTCATCAGTGTCTGGGTGCTCATCTCCCCTCGCGATCTCCTTCCGATCATGCCCCTCGGAGCCATCGCCTTCTGCAGCTGGCTCATCGGCCGCGTGAAATCGCGCAGAGTGCTCACCGCGCTCTTCGCCGCTCTCACCGCCATCTACGTGGCGGCCATCGGATACGGGAGCGAGTGGTTTGCGAATCCTCCGGGGACGCAGATCGAGATGGTCCGACAGGCGCTGCAGCTGACCAGGCCCGGCGACACGTTGATAGACCTCAAAGGCGAGACCATCTTCCGCCAGCGGCCGTACTACTTCGTCTTCGAGAAGATCACCCGCGACGCCATTCACGCCGGTCTCCTTCCGGACCGCGTGGCGGAATCGGTTGTCCGCCACAGCTGTCACGTTGCGCAAGCCGACAGCACGTCTTTCCCGCCGCGTTCCCGACAGTTTCTCAGAGAGAATTTCCTCCTTGTCGGCCTCCTCCGCGTGTCGGGCCAATGGCTGCGAGCGGATGGAACATTCACGATCGCCATCCCCGGTGATTACGTGATGCTCGATCGAAATGGGCAGTGCGGAGGTATGCTGGATGGCGCGCTCTATTCCGGACCGCGATTTCTCGCAGGCGGGGCGCATCGTTTCCTTGCAGACCGCGCCGGCCGCATCGCCTGCCTGTGGTCGCCGGCATATCAGCGGGGGTTCTCGCCCTTTCATCTGAGGCATCAGCGTTACGAATGACTGCAGTCCCTGATCTCAGACGCGTTCTGATTCTCGCCACCCATCCCGACGACGACGTGATCGGCGCCGGCGGAGTGATCCTGCGCGCCATCGCCGGCGGCGGATGCGTCCGGGTGCTCTTCATCACCAACGGAGAGAGCAACACCTGGCCGCAACGCGCCATGCTCCGGAAGTGGCGCATCACGGCCGCCGATCGCGAGGACTGGGCGCGGCTGCGCTCGGACGAGGCGCAGCGCTCACTGGAGAGTCTCGGCGCGCGGGGCGGCGACTGCTGCTTTTTTCTCGGCTATCCCGACCAGCGCATCTCGGAGCTCCTCCGAAATGGCGACACGCGATTACAGTCCGACCTCGATCGTCACGGGAGCGAGTTCCGCCCGACGCTCGTCATCGTTCCGTCGTTCTTCGACATCCACACCGATCATCGAGCCACGGCATGGTTCGCACACAAGGCCTTCGGCCCGGAGATCCCGATCGCGACGTACGTCGTGCACGGGCAGGCGCCGCCGATGCGAGCGCTCTTCACGATTCGCCTCACGCCCGCCGAGCAGAAGAGGAAACGCGATGCGATCGCCTGTCACGAATCGCAGCTGCTCCTGAGCCGCCGTCGGTTTCTCGCCCACGCCCGGGCCACGGAGACGTTCTACGCGCCGGAGCACGACGTCATCCGTGTCATCTCGCCGATGCAGGAGCGGCTTGCAGCATTGCGTCATGCGCTGCGCGCAATTGCCGGCGCCCTGCGGCATTGACGAAGTGCTGACTCCTGAGTGCTGAGTCCTGAGGAGGAGGTGTCGGGGGTCAGGGGTCGGGGTCAGGGGTCGGGGGTCGGGCGCCAAATCGACCGTTCTTGCGTCCGACCTCCGACCCCTGAGCGCCGACCCCTACGAAATCACAGCTCAGGTTCAAAGTCAGCACTCAGGACTCAGCACTGCCTCACGTATACAGGCCGCCGCTCACGTTCAGAACGGTGCCGGTGATGTAGGCGGCCTGCTCGGAAGCGAGGAAGACGACGCACCAGGCCACATCGTCGGTGGTGCCGAGGCGCCTCAGCGCGATGCGGCCCTCCAGCGCCTGACGCGCTTCCGCGGACATCTGATCGGTCATGGTCGTGGAGATGAATCCCGGCGCGACGGCATTGACGGTCACGTTCCGCGAGCCGATCTCGAGCGCCAGCGCCTTGGTAAATCCGATCAGGGCCGCCTTCGACGCAGCGTAATTCGTCTGGCCGACGTTGCCCATCAGCCCGACTACCGAGGAGATGTTGATCACCCGTCCCCAGCGAGCGCGGATCATCTTCTTCACGACTTCCTGCGTGATGTTGAACGCCGAGTCGAGGTTCGTGCGAAGAACGTTGGTCCACGCATCCGGTTTCATGCGGATGAAGAGGTCGTCCTCGGTGATGCCGGCGTTGTTGACGAGGATGTCGATCGGCTGCTGCTCGATCAGCGTTTTGATCCGTTCGCGAACGTTCGCGGCCGTGATGTCGAGCTCCACACCCGTAGCGCGAAAACCAGCGGCAGTGATCTCGCCGGCGATTTCGTCGACGCGCGCCTTGCTGCGCGCCGCACACAGGACATGCGCACCCGTCTCAGCGAGCCTGCGCGCGATGGCCTCACCGATGCCTCGCGAAGCGCCGGTGACGAGAGCCGTCTTGCCGGTCAGGTCGATGTTCATCAGTTCTCCTCATGTGGCACAGACACTGTGGTCTCGCCATGTGGCACAGACACTCTTGTCTGTGCCTCCTTCGATCCGCGCGGCAGCACAGACAGGAGTGTCTGTGCCACATCTCTACGCCTGCCTGCTCTTTTCGACGAACGCCTCGATGGACGGAACATCCGACACGTTGATCGTTTCGACGGACGGGTCGATCCGCTTGATCAAACCGGCCAGCACGCTTCCAGGACCGACCTCCACAAACCGTCGGACACCCATGGCGATCATCTTTTCGATCGACTCGACCCAACGCACCGGTGACGCGACCTGCCGCAGGAGTGCGTTGCGAACGGCGGTTGCGGTTCCGATCGGTGAGGCGTCGACATTGGATACCAGCGAAAGCCAGAGATCCTTCACATGAGCCGATTCGAGCACGGGCCGCAGCCGCTCCTCGGCCGGTTTCATCAGCGCGCAATGGAAGGGGGCGGACACCGGCAGCGGAAGCGCACGCCGCACGCCGCGCTGCTTCGCCACGGTAATCGCGCGATCGACGGCGGCTTTCGTCCCGGCGATGACGATCTGCCCCGGCGCGTTGATATTGGCGACGGAGAGGACCTCCCCCTGCGCCGCTTCTTCGCAGATGGCTCGCGCATCGTCGACGCTCGGCCCGATCAGGGCGGCCATTCCGCCGGTACCGACCGGCACCGCATCCTGCATGAACTTGCCGCGGAGGTGAACGATGTGGGCGGCTTCCGCCGGCGTGAGGCCGCCGACGCTGACGATGGCGCTGTACTCGCCGAGTGAGTGCCCGGCGACGAGATCGCGGCGCGTGGCGCCCAGCTCTTCGAGAACGGCGTGAATCGCGGAGGAGACGGCGAGGATCGCCGGCTGCGTGTTCTCGGTCAGCTTGAGCTGCTCGTCAGGACCTTCGAAGCAGAGTTTCGAGATCGAATAGCCGAGAACCGCGTCGATGTCGTCGAAGACTTTCTTCGCCGCCGTGTACTTCTCGGCGACATCTCGCCCCATGCCTGCGTACTGACTCCCCTGCCCGGGAAAAACGAATGCGGTGTTGTGCTCCATGGCGGGCGAATGATAACCGCTGCTTGCTGAGTCAGCCCTTCTGCGACGCGCCCTGCACCTCGGCGAGCGCGGCGCGTTGCTCGCGGGCGTGGAGATCGCCGACCTTCTCCTGGATCTTTTCATCCATGCGATTGACGGCGAACTCGCGAGCGACGCGGATGGCGTTCTTGATCGCCTTGGCATTCGACCGGCCGTGGCAGACGATGCAGCCGCCACGGACGCCGAGGAGCGGCGCCCCGCCGTACTCGGAATAGTCCATCCGCTTTTTGAGGCTGACGAAGGCGCTCCTGGCCATCAGCGCGCCGATTCTGCGCATCGCGTTGCGCTTGAGCTCTTCCTTCAGAGTGCGCGAAACCATCTCCGCAAGCGATTCCGATGCTTTCAGCACGGCGTTCCCGACGAATCCGTCGCACACCACCACGTCGGCCCTGCCGTTGTAGATGTCGCGCCCCTCGGCGTTGCCGATGAAGTTGAGCCCCGTTTCCTTCAGTACCCGGAAGGTCTCGCGCGTGAGCTCGTTGCCCTTCCCCTCTTCTTCGCCGATCGAGAGCACGCCTACCCGCGGCGCTTCGATCCCGAAGATCATCTGCGCGTAGAAGTGGCCCATGACCGCGAACTCGCGGAGCTGGCTCGGCTTCGTATCGACGTTTGCGCCGACGTCGAGCAGGACGGTGTGACCGCTGACGTTCGGAACGACCGCTGCCAGGGCGGGCCGGCTGACACCTTCGATCGTGCCGAGGACCATGTAGGCTGAGGTCATCGCGGCGCCGGTGTGGCCGGCGGAGACCATCGCCTTGGCGCGCCCTTCCTTGACCAGGTTCGCGCAGATGCGGATCGAGGAGTTGCGCTTTTTGCGGATGGGCGCGAGCGCGGCATCGTCCATGCCGACGACCTCGCGGGCATCGACGATCTCGATGTTGTGCGGCATCGACGGCGCCAACGCCAGCAGATGTTCCCGAAGGACCTCTTCCTGGCCGACCAGAAGGATCTCGATCGGGTACTCGGCAGCGGCGAGGAGCGCGCCTTTGACGATCTCGACCGGTGCGTGATCGCCGCCCATCGCGTCCAGGGCGATACGGCAACTCCCGGGCGATATGCCTGCGCTCATAAACAAGTCCTGAGTCCTGAGTGCTGAGTCCATCCGTCCGGGCTCAGGACTCAGGACTTCTGGCGCCGCCTCAAGAATCAACGAACTACAGAATGTCTTTGGTGGCCATGACTTCACGGCCTTTGTAGTACCCGCACTTGGGGCAGACGCGGTGCGGCATCTTCGCCTCGTGACACTGCGGACACGTGGAGAGCGACTTCGGCTTGAGGAAATCGTGAGCGCGGCGCGAACGCGTCCGGGCCTTCGAGTGGCGTCTTTTGGGATTTGGCATCGTGGGACTCCTTTGAATTTAGCTGGCTAGACGTCGCGTTTCTTCGACAGTTGATTTCGCAATTCCTGCAGCGCGCCCCAGCGCTCGTCGACGACGGACGCCTCACAGGAACACTGCTCGCGGTTTCGGTTTGCCCCGCAGTGAGTGCAGAGGCCGAGGCACTTCTCGTCGCAGAGCGTTTTCATCGGAACGGAAAGCTCGACCTGCTCGAGCGCGAGGTTCCGCAGGGGAATCTCGCGCTGGCCGTAGAACTCGACATCGAGCTCGTCGGTCGCAGTGATTTCGATCTCTTCGTTCTCTTCGGAACCCTCAGGACGAGGGCGGAATCTTATGTGAAACTCGGATGAGTTCGCAATCGGATACGGCTCGAGGCAGCGCGAGCAATTGAATTCGGCCGTGAAGTCCAGGCGGCCCTCGACGATGTACCCGGCCGGGAGATCGCCCTTCTCGGCATGCACTTCGATCTCCGTCGGCCCGATCGCCAAGACCTCGTCGCGATCCACCTCGGCCGAAGTGAACGCATACGTGCCGCTGTACGTCTGCGGCCCGCGCTCATCGATCACGTCGAATTTGATGGTTTCGCTCATCTCTCTCGCCCCCGGGACATGCGGACACACGTTCGCCCTGACGCCTAGGTTCCGGGCGTAACCGTATGAGCGGAGAGGGTATTTCGTCAATGAAGAGGCGCT
>JADGOA010000197.1 GCA_017883215.1 Thermoanaerobaculia bacterium
TGTCATTCCGAGCCGGCGGAACCCCGGAGGGGTGAAGCGCGGCGAGGAATCCCCCGCCACCCCGGGAGTGCGGGGGATCCCTCGCTGTCCTTCGCCGCTACGCGGCTCCGGCAGCTCGGGATGACAGGCTTGGCGCGTGTCATTAGAAGAGCCTCAAAGGTGACATCACGCCCTCCCCTCAGGTCCGCAACTCGGCCAGGCGGCGGCGGATCGCGGCCACGCGGCTGCTGTCGCGGCGGGTCGAGAATCGCTCCGCCTCGTACATCGCGATGAGCGGCTCGAGCTCGCGCGCTGCGTCGGCGTGGTCGCGCCGCAGGACGTCCAAGGCTTCCTCCATCGTCATGGACGGGCCGACTTCAATGCCGAGGAGGCGAAGGTGGGCGGCGAGAAGATTGAAAAGCGGCTGGCGATGGCGTCGAGCGGCCAGCGCCACGAAAAAGGCCAGCGCGAGCGCAGCCGCGACCAGCGCGACACGGCTCGCCGTCACCGCCGCGGCAGCTGAACGCGCCTGTGCGCGTGCAGCCACCATCGCATCGCGAATCCGTCCGATGGCCGCCGCCGCGAAGGCGATCTGGTCGCCGAGGCCGTAGGTGAGGACGTATCGATCCCAGAAGTAGTTGACCGAGTCGCCGATCGCCGAGGCGTACATCCGAAAGACGCTGTCCTGGCCGCTGCCAGGACGCATCGACGGCGGCGTCGGGTCGTATGTTTCCCATTTACCGCCGTCCCACACCTCCACCCATGCATGAGCGTCCTCGTTGCGCACGACGAAGTAGCCGGTGAGCGGATTGAGCCGGCCGCCGTAATACCCGCCGACGATGCGCGCAGGAACGTTCAGTGCGGTCATGAGCGTCACCATCCCGGCGGCGAAATATTCGCAGTGGCCGCGGCGCTCGCGCAGCAGAAATTCGTCGGTGGTCATCGTGTGACCGATCTGCTCGGGCTGCGCGACATACCGGAACTTCTGCAGCATGTAGGCCTCGACGGCGGAGGCCTGCTGAGCCGGATCGGTACGGCTGCCGGCGATATTACGAGCGAGCGCAGCGACTGCCGGAGTGACGGGATACGGGATCACCTGCGGTTTGCGCTCCTTGAGCGGCAGCGTCTTGCGCGCCATGGAGACGTCGAATGTGAAGATGTCGCGGCCGAGCTGCGAGGTGGCGTAGGAATCGTGGGAGGGACCTTCGATCAGCGTCGGCAAGCCCGTCACCGCATACGTGCCGACCGGCAGAAACAGCCGGGCATTGCGCGTGGAGCGCTGCTGGACTCGTGCAGCGCGCGTGAAGCCGATCGGCCGAGCGATGCGGAAAACGCCGCCGTCGGAAATGACGTAACGGAATCCGAGAGGCGTCTGCAGCCACTCGTTGTTGTGGTAGCGGTCGTAGACGGCGCCCCGCAGCCGGAGCGGCGTGAAGAACGGCACCGCCTCCTGGGCCATCCAGACGCGGGCCACGACGCTGGCGTCGGGAGTGCTGGTGCGCTCGTGGTTGAAATCGATCGAGTAGCTCAGGCCGGTCGTGGCGTTCGTCAGGGCGCCCGCCATGCCGTGCACGACCGGATTGCGGACGCGGGGGATCACCGGAAAGAGGAGCGCGCCGAGCAAAGTGGCGCCGCACAGATAGAACGCCGCCGCGCGCCACGAGGGCGCTTCCGCATAGTCCCGTCCGATCGACTGCGCCGTTTCGACGTGGCTGAGGTACATCATCTGCCGGAACATCACGAAGGCGAACGCGATGACGAACAGCACGATGGTGATGTCGGTCGAAGTGGCCACGCTGGCGACGAAGATCAGAGCTGCCGTCAGCAGCCGCTGAGCGCGGTTGTTCCGCTGCATTCCGTCGATCGGCTGGTACAGCGAGATGAATAGCACCAGGTGCGTCGATGCCGCGATGGCGCTGCGCGAGATGACCGCCGCGTCGACGAAGTAGAACAGGACGTAAGCGATACCGATGGCGTGCATCAGCGAAGGCGGCACGATGTCGGGACCTTTCCCAGTGGCGACCCGAAAGATCATCGCGGCCAGCACCGCGTGAAACACGACGAGCGGCACGAAGCCGACCGCGCCGGTGAAGTACAGCGGCACGGCCGCAAAGCCGGTCATCAGCAGGAGCTCGATGTCACGCGCTCGCGGATTCATAGTCCCTCCGGAGCGAGAAGAGAACGGTGTCGCGATCGAGATTCTGAAAGACCGGCTCGTACACGGGATCCAGCAGCGCCAGGGCACGGAAGAGCGAACTGCCGCCCTGCGACTCTCCGGCCACCAGGGTGACGCGCGGCAGCGACAGGACCAGGTTCAGATCGCGGCGCAGGGCGTGAAACAGAAACGTCGCTGCAGCGCTGACCATCTCTTCGAATTCGTCACTGCTTGCCGTGGGCGGCTTGAATGGATCGACGGCCACGTGAACCGCGCGAGCCGCCTCGAGATCGGTCTGCTTCATGATCCACCGCCCCATGCTGGCCGACTTCTTCCAGTAGACGTGGCGCAGCGAGTCGCCGCGGACGTATTCGCGGAACGAGTGGATCTCGGTGCCCGGCCCGGGTCGATTCGCGCTGAGCTGCTCGCCGATCACCGGCCGGAACCGTTCGCGGGACTCCTCTTCAGCCAGCAGCCGGGGAAAGACGATCAGCTCGCCGGTCATTCGCGCGCGCCGCTTTTTCAGGAAGAAGCCGAAGGGATAGCGCGTGTACAGATCGACGCTCTTCAGCTCCACGATCCCTCGCCTCCGAAAGAGAAACGCCGCTGCTACGTCGATGGTCGCACCTTTCTCGATTACCGGAACGAGCAGCGGTTGCGAGAGGTCGTCCGACGTGATCACGACATCCCGTACGTTCCACATCCGGGAGCTGTTCGTCACGCGCAGCAGCGCATTGACCGGTCTGCCCGCCCACGCCTGATCCGTCCCGCGGAGCTCGATCGACAGATGCGAGAGTCCCCCTTTGGAGGCCACGCCTGAGAGCAGGAGGCACCCGAGCATGAACGTCAGGGCGATGTAAAGCGCGTTGTTCCCCGTGTTCAACGCGGCGAAGCCGATGACGATCGTGAAGATCACGTACGTCGTGCCGATCCGCGTCAGGCGGACCACGCCGTTGAAAGCGAATGCCGGAGCGTTGGTTGGGCTCTGCATGGAACTGGTTACGAGGTTACGAGGTTACGAGGTTCCGGGGTGGCGCAGCGCGCTTAAACAACCACCTCGTGACCTCGTAACCTCGTGACCCGCATCATCGCGGAACCGCGATCTCACTCACAATCCGTTGAATGAACCGCATCTCCGGCGAGCTGTCGCCGCGCATCAGCCGCCGCTCCTTCATCAGGATGCGATGCGAGAGCGCCGGACCGGCCAGGCGCTTGATGTCCTCGGGGATGACGAAGTCGCGCCCCTGCACCATCGCCAGCGCCTGGCACGCCTTGAAGTAGACCAGCGCACCGCGCGTCGAGACGCCGAGGGCGACCTCCGGGTGTGTGCGCGTGGTCTGGACGATCGTCATCAGGTATTCGAGCAGAGCGTCGTTGACGTGAATCTCGGCAACCTGTTCCTGCAGGTCGCGCACCTCGTCCTCACTCAGCACCGGCTCGAGATGCTCGAGCGCCACCTGCGCACCGCCCGCGCGAAGCAGCTGTTTCTCGTCACCGGCATTCGGATAGCCGATGGTCAACTTCAGCAGGAACCGATCGAGCTGTGATTCGGGAAGCGGATACGTGCCGACGTGCTCGACCGGATTCTGCGTTGCGATCACGAGGAACGGATCAGGGAGCGGCAGCCGCCGCTTCTCGATCGTGATCATTCCTTCGCTCATCGCCTCCAGGAGCGCCGACTGCGACTTCGGCGTGGCCCGGTTGATCTCGTCCGCAAGCAGGACATTGGTGAAAATCGGACCGGAGACGAACTCGAACTCCTGCTGCTCCTGGTTGAAGATGGTCACGCCGACGATGTCCGCCGGCAGCAGGTCACTGGTGAACTGAATGCGCTGGAATCCCAGTGAGAGCGACCGCGCCAGCGCGTGCGCCAGAGTCGTCTTTCCGACGCCGGGAACGTCCTCGAGCAGGATGTGCCCCTTCGCGAGCATCGCCGCGATGCAGAACTGGACGACCTCCGGCTTCCCGCGGATGACTTTTTCGACGTTCGCCTGCAGTGCGGCAATCTTATCGAGCGAGCGGCGAGGCTTCAGAGCAACAGGTTCACTTGTCATGTGTCACGACCCGACCTTCCTAAACGAAAAGCGTGCCCGGTTCAACAGCCGCAACCGTTGCTCGATTCTCGAACCGACCGCCACCTGGTCGCTAGGTCGCCAGGTGACCCGGTGACCTGGTGACCATCCGGGGTCCGAAACCAGAACGGCGGGATCGCCCCGCCGTTCTGGTTACATCTTCTTGTAGTTCGGTCCTCCGCCACCCTCGGGCGGGACCCAGGTGATCACCTGGTACGGGTCCATGATGTCGCACGTCTTGCAGTGGTAACAGTTCGTGAAATTGAGGAACGGCACCTTGCCGCGGCCGTCGGCCGTCGGCTGCGGGTCATAGACGTTGGCGGGACAGAAGTGGAAGCACGGATTGCCGTACTCCTCCGTGCATCGCGTGATGCAGACCTCGGTGTCGAGGATCAGCAGGTGCGCCGGCTGATTCTCTTCGTGCAGGACCCCGCCGTTGTAGACATCCGTCACCTTGTCGAACGTGTAGCTGTTGTCGAACTTGATTTTCTCCGGCGGATGCGGGTGCTCGCTGCTGAAGTACCGCTGGATCCGCTCCATCCGCTCGTGGCCCGCGTGCCCTTCGAGGCGGTTCGAAAGCCCGTAGCCGCGACCGCCGGTGATCATCCCCAGACCGGCGTTGAGCATGCCGGCGATCTGCCCGTTTTCGAAGGCCTGGTGAAAATTGCGCTGCGACCAGAGCTCCGTCTTCGCCCATGAGCTCTCGAATCGTGCGTTGTACTCCTGCAGCTGGGCGGCGGAGAAGTCGTTCTTCAGCATCGCCTGCAGCGCGGTTTCCGCGGCCAGCATGCCGGACTTGATGGCGAGGTGAATGCCTTTGAGGCGTGCGCCGTTCAGGTATCCGGCGGAATCGCCGAGGATCATGAAGCCGTCGCCGTACATGCGTGGCATCGAGAAATAACCGCCTTCGGGGATAGCCTTCGCGCCGGCGCCGATCATCTTTCCGCCCTGCAGCAGCTCGCGAACCGCGGGATGTAGCTTGTACCGCTGGAACTCGTGGTGCGGGTCGATGGTCGGATTCTTGTAGTCGAGACCGACCACCAGGCCGATGTCGACGACCCGATCCTTCATGCCGTACATGAAACCGCCGCCGAACGTGTTCGCGTCGAGCGGCCAGCCCATCGTGTGGACCACCGTGCCGGGTGCGAAGCGGTCGTCGGGCAGCTGCCAGAGCTCTTTCACCCCGACCGAATAGACCTGCGGATTTTTACCGGCGTAAAGATCGAACAGGCCGGCGAGCTGTTTCGTCAGAGTGCCGCGCGGCCCTTCGGCGAGAATCGTGATCTTGGCGCGGATGTCGACGCCCGGCTCGAAGTTCGCTTTCGGCTGCCCGCTCTTGTCGATCCCTTTGTCGCCCGTGCGCACGCCGACCACGCGGCCGTCCTCGACGAGGACGCGCGAAGCGGCGAACTCGGGAAAGATGTCGATCCCCATCCCGCCGATGACGCCGCCGAGCCAGCGGGTGATTTCCGCAAGCGAAACGACGTAGTTGCCTTCGTTCTGGAGAGGTGCCGGGAGGATCGGAGCGGCGATCTTCTTCTTTTCGAGGAGATACCAGAAGGCGTCGTGTCCGACTTTCCCTTCGACCGGGAACCCGCGCTCGAGCCAGTCGGGCATCAACTCCGCGATGCCGCGCGGATCCATGACGGCGCCGGAGAGACCATGCGCGCCGATCTCTTTTCCCTTTTCGAGAACAGCGATCGAAAGCGGCTCGATCTGCTTGCCGGGATTCGAGGCGTTATGTGCCTCGACGAGCTTGACCAGCTGGTACGCCGCGGCGAGACCGGCCGGCCCGGCCCCGACGATGACCACATCGACCTCGAGCGCCTCGCGCTCGACGCCGGGAAGTTCTGCCATGAGTTGCGCTCCTTCGGATCAGCAGTGGATCGCGCCCGGGGGCCGGTGCGACACGACCGAGCATTCTATATGACGAGATTCTGCGGCCGGGGAGTCCAATCACCCACATCCCAGTGGAGAGCGCACATTTTGTCCGCGCGGCGCCTGTGGAGAGCGGACATTCTTGTCCGCGGCGGCCGGACATTCCTGTCCGGCCGCTCAAGCCGGCACCGTCAGCGCCTCGCGAGCCCCTTACCTGTCAAGGTTCCTGAAACTCCCACCCAAGCCGTCGGACAAGAATGTCCGACGGCCGCGGACAGGAATGTCCGCTCTCCACCGTGGCCGAGGTATCCTCGGCCCGATGACGATCGAAGTGCGGAAGCGTTCGCGCTTGCCTCACTGGCATGGGGCGAACGCTCCTTACTTCGTGACATGGAACCTCGCCGATGCAATCCCCTCAGACGAGAGGGAGCGGATCGAGCAGGAGAGGCGCGCCCTGACTGCGGAGCTGGAGCGCCGAAAAGGACTTGCCACACCCGCGGAGAAGTGGGCCCTCGAAGAGCTCATACGCGAACGCGTCGAAGCATTGCTCGACGCCGGACATGGTGAATGTCTGCTTCGGAACAAGGAGATCGCGAGAATCGTGGAGAGCACACTCCATCATTTCGATCTCGAGCGTTACGAACTCCTCTCATATTCGGTCATGCCGAATCACGTACATGTAGTGTTCACGTTGGGCAGCCCCTCGACACTCGACAGCGTGATCAAGAGTTGGAAGGGGTACACGGCCCACGAGGCGAATAAGGCCCTGGCCAGATCAGGAACGTTCTGGCAGCAGGACTACCTTGATCGAACGATCCGTGAGCGCGACCATCTTCTCAGCACGGTCGCATATGTCGAAGGCAATCCGATCTCGGCAGGTCTGCACGACTGGCCATGGGTGAAGACGTATCGCGATCGCATCGGATAGTTCGTTGGAGAAGGGCATTCGCAACCGGTGTGGAGAGCGGACATTCCTGTCCGCTGCGGCCGGACATTCCTGTCCGGCCGCTGAGCGTCAACGCTGCGCCTTCCGAACGATCAGCCGTCGGACAAGAATGTCCGACGGCC
>JADGOA010000198.1 GCA_017883215.1 Thermoanaerobaculia bacterium
GACGCGCCGTTCTTTTCGCGAGCCGGCGGTGTTCAGTCAGCGCGTATGCCCCCCCGGGGTTCCGCCGGCTCGGAATGACAGTGTCATCCCGCCCTCGGCCGTTCGCCGGGTCAGAGGCTGTGCAGAAAGCCAGAGTGGCCCGCTCTGGATTTCTGCACAGCCTCTCGGGGTGACACGGACGCGGCTGGCGTTTCAGGTGGACATGGAAGCGAGCCGCACCTTTCGCTGTTCGTTGTGGAGCGGCACAACTCCTGTATATTTGCCGAAACGCGAACAGTGCCCGAAAACACCATCACCGTAGGTCTGATCCTTCCCGAAGTGACTCGCACCGCCGTCGACGAGCATCTCGAAGAGCTCGGGAAGCTCGTCGAGAGCGCCGGCGGCATCGTCGTCGCCACGATCGTCGGAAAGCGCCCTTCGCCCGATCCCGCCACCTACATCGGCAGCGGCAAGGCCGAGGAGATCAGGCGGGTCGCCGGACGCCACGAGGTCGCGCTCATCGTCTTCGACGACGACCTCTCGCCGGCGCAGGTGCGCAACGTCGAAAAGATCACCGGAGTGAAGGTGATCGACCGCAGCGCGCTGATCCTCGACATCTTCGCCGGCCGGGCGCGCAGCCGCGAGGCGCGGACGCAGGTCGAGCTCGCGCAGCTCGAGTACATGCTTCCGCGGCTGACCCGGCAGTGGTCGCACCTGGAGCGGCAGGCGGGCGGCATCGGCACACGCGGCGTCGGTGAGACGCAGCTCGAGCTCGACCGCCGCATCGTCCGGACCCGCATCAGCCGCCTCAAGGAAGAGCTCTCGAAGATCGAGAAACATCGCCGGACCCAGCGGAAAGCGCGCAAATCCGCCTTCACCGTGGCGCTCGTCGGCTACACGAACGCAGGCAAGTCGACGCTCTTCAACCGCCTCACCAGCGGCAACGCCGCGGCGGTCGACAAGCTCTTTGCCACCCTCGACGCCAAGTCCTCCCGCACCGTCTTCGAGATGCCGCGCGAGACGGTCGCGATCGATACGGTCGGCTTCATCCGCAAGCTGCCGCACCACCTGGTCGCCTCCTTCCGCTCGACCATGGAAGAGGCGGTTGCCGCCGATCTCGTGCTCCACGTCATCGACCAGAGTCACCCCCAATTCGAGGAGCAGCGCACTGTCGGCGACCACGTCCTGGCAGACCTCGGCGTCGACGCCAGCCAGGTGATCGAGGTCTACAACAAGTCCGACCGCCTCGAGGAGCCGTTCGAGTCGCGGCGCCGCGGAACGGTCTCGGTTTCGGCGTTGACCGGCCGAGGGATCGAGAATCTGATCGACGCGATCCGGGAGCGGGAGCTCGCAGAGGGGGAGATGATGCAGATCGATCTGCCGCACGCCGAGTCACGGCTGGCGGCACGGCTGCACGAGCTCGCCGAGATCGTCGAGCAGAAGCCGAACGGAGAGGCGACCCGATATTCGGCGTGGGTGCCGCGGGAGCACCTCTACCTTTTCGAACCTTACGCTGTGAGGCTGAAGGCGAAAGCCGGCTGAACGGCCGCGATGATTTGGCGTAAGTAGCAGCGGACACAAGCGTTTCGACTGTGTGATACTAGACACAGGACGTCGTGACACACTCTGTTCACGCCCGTCCGTCACGCCGCTACTCTGACGCTCGCCACATGGTCCTCCGACAGTCATTCAGCGCGCGCATTGAAGGACTGCGGGCATCCTGCCCGCCTGCGGGCGGGCATCCTGCCCGGCCGCTGTCGTGGCACGCAGTCGTCGTCGGGCTGGAAGCCCGCCGACAGGCGGGCAGGATGCCCGCAGTCCACGACGGCGCTTATGATTCCGTTTTGCCTTCCAGCATGAACATCCGCCTCGTCGAAGCGAAAGATCGGGAGCGTCTCCATCAGATTCTCGTCTCCGTGGCGCGTTTCACCGACCAGGAGGTCGTCTGGGCGATGGACCTGGTGGACGAGGGGATCACCTCCGGCGAGGGCGGCGAGTACCTCGTCTACGTCCTCGAGGACGGCTCCGAGCCGGGCGGCATCGCCGGGTACGTCTGCTACGGCCCCACTCCGAAGACCGAGGGGGTGTACGACCTCTACTGGATCGCGGTCGATCCGAAGCTCCAGGGACAGGGCCGCGGACAGTTGCTCCTCCGCTTCGTCGAGAACGAAGTCCGGCGGCGCAGCGGGCGCATGCTGCTGATCGAGACGCGGTCGCGGCAGAGTTTTGGCCCTACCCGCCGCTTCTACGAGCAGAGCGGATACGACGAGATCTCGCGCATCAAGGATTTCTACCGCATCGAGGACGACAAGATCGTCCTCTGCAAGAAACTGAGCGAGCAATGACGATCTCACCGAACGTGACTCTGTACGTCGCTCTGGCGTTCTACGCCACCGGCACGCTTGCCGCGCTGCTCTCGCTCTTCACGCACGAGAAGTGGACGCAGAACGCCGGGCTGGCGGCGATGATCGCCGGTTTTGTGAGCCACACGTTCTGGATCGGCACCATCTGCACGATCACGGGCCACCCGCCGCTCACGAATCTCGCCGAGGCCTCTTCGTTCGTAGCCTGGGTGGTGTTTGCCATCGAGCTGGCGCTGTTCCTCCGCTATCGGGTGCAGGCGGCGTCCTTCTTCGTCTATCCGCTGGTGCTCATCCTCCTGACGATCTCGGCGGTGGCGCGGGAGCCGTTCGCGAAGCTGAGCCCTGATCTCCGCTCGAACATGTTCACCGCGCACCTGCTGTCGACGACGCTCGGCGTGGCCGGGCTGCTCATCGGGCTGGCCTTTTCCTATCTCGCCTACGTGCAGGATCGCGCGCTGCGGGAGAAAACGCGCGGCCGCCTGTGGGAGTGGATCCCGAACCTGAACGTCTGCAGGACCGTCAGCTACCGCGCGCTGGCGATCGGATTCTCGGTTTACACCGTCGGCATCATCACCGGCGTCCTCTGGTCGTATCGAACGAACGTGGGGCTGATGGAGCTGCGCAGCAAGCAGATTGGGGCGGTCGTGGCCTGGGTGCTGTTCGCGATCCTGTTGCAGTCGTACATCGGCGGAGTGTTCCGCGGAAAACGGATTGTGGTCATCTCCGCCTGCGCGTTCATCGCCATTCTGGTGGCCATTCTGGGGATTCAACATGGGTGAAGCAGTACTGGAATATCCGCTGCGCAGCGCCGGTGCCGTGAGCGCCGGACGGGCGGCGGAAAACGTTCAAAAGAAATCGGGAGGTGGCGTGATGCCTCTACTCCTCGTCGGCGTGAATCATCGGACGGCGCCGGTCGAGGTGCGCGAGCGGCTCAGCATCGCCGAGGCGAAACTGCCGGAGTTGATTCGGTCGCTGACGCATCTTCCCGGCGTCGAGGGCGCCTCCATCGTGTCGACCTGCAACCGGGTCGAGATCGTGGTCTCGTCGCCGAGCGAAGACGTCATCGAGACGGTGGTCAACTGGATGGCGGATCGGGCCAACACCGCTCGCGAAGACCTCGAAAAACACCTCTACGTTCTCCGCTACGCAGACGTGGTCAAACATCTGTTTCGCGTCACCTCCGGTCTCGATTCGATGATCGTCGGCGAGCCGCAGATCGCCGGCCAGGTGAAGAAGGCCTTCATGGCCGCCCAGGAGATCGGCGCGCTCGATCCTCTGCTCAATCAGGTGTTCGAGAACACCATGCGCGTGGCCAAGAAGGTCCGCACCGACACGGGCATCGGCGAGCATGCCGTCTCCATTCCGTACGCGGCCGTCGAGCTGGCCAAGAAAATCTTCGGGGAGCTCAAGGGCCTGCAGGTCCTCCTGCTCGGCGCCGGCGAGATGGGTGAGTTGACCGCCGAGCACCTGGCGGCGCAGGAGGTGCGGCAGATCTTCGTCGCCAACAAGACCTACGAGCGCGC
Organism: Thermoanaerobaculia bacterium; assembly: GCA_017883215.1. Lineage (GTDB taxonomy): Bacteria > Acidobacteriota > Thermoanaerobaculia > Gp7-AA8 > Gp7-AA8 > JAJXWV01. Next base: position 3,866 of record JADGOA010000198.1, read on the forward strand.
CCTCGCCCTCGCCGAGCGCTTCCACGGTTCGGCCGTGCAGTTCTCCTCGTTCGAAGAGCATCTGGCCACGTGCGACATCGTCATCGCCTCGACGGCGGCGCCGCACTACGTCATCGAGACCGACCAGGTCGATCGCGCCCTTTCGGCGCGCAAGATGCGCAGCCTCTTCCTCATCGACCTTTCGGTCCCCCGCAACGTCGATCCCGAGATCTCCCAGATCGAAGGGGCGTACCTCTACAACATCGACGACCTGCAGCATGTCGCCGATGCCAATCTCGAGCTGCGCCAGAAGAAGGCGGGGCAGGCCGAAGAGATCATCGTCCGTGAGGTGGAAAGCTTCCGGAAGCGCCTCATCGCGCAGGACGCCGTGCCGACCATTCTCGAGCTGCAACAGCGTCTCGAAACCATCCGCGCCGCGGAGCTCGACAAATGCCTGCGCCGGCTCGGCCCGATCAGCGCCGAACAGCGCTCGGCAATCGAGCAGCTGACCACGCAGATGGTGAACAAGATCCTGCACTACCCGATCCTGCAGCTGAAGGAATCGCCCGAGGAGCCGCAGGAACGCGAAACCCTGAGGCAGACCATCAGAAAGATCTTTGGATTGCGATGATCCGTCCGGTCCGCATCGGTACGCGCGGTTCTCAACTCGCGCTGTGGCAGGCGAATGAGACGTCCCGTAAATTGCAGCTGGCCGGCTTCCGGCCGGAGATCATCACCGTCAGGACGACCGGCGACAAACGCCACGACGTCTCGCTGGCGACCATCGGCGGCAAGGGGCTTTTCATCAAGGAGCTCGAAGAGGCTCTCGAGCGCGGTGAGATCGACATCGCCGTGCACAGTCTCAAGGACGTACCGTCGATCATCCCTGACCATTTCGTCCTCGCTGGATTCCTCGAACGCGCCGATCCCCGCGATGCCTGGCTGCAGAGCGAGAATCTCGACATCACCCGATTGCCGGCCGGTTCGGTCATCGGCACGAGCGCGCCGCGGCGCCGCGCGCAGCTCATCGCGCGCCATCCGCACCTGAAGGTCGAACCGATCCGCGGCAATGTCGACACGCGCATCAACAAGATGATCGAGGGCCAGTTCCACGGGATCGTTCTCGCCAGCGCGGGCCTCACGCGCCTCGGCCGCGCCGGAGAGATCACGCGTTACTTCTCCGTCGACGAGATGCTCCCGGCCTCCGGCCAGGGGATCGTCGCCATCGAGACGCTGCAGACGAACGAGCTCGGAGTGGCGGCAGCAGCGGCCGTCAATCACGAGCCGAGCGCCCTGGCGGCGCGGTGCGAGCGCGGCGTCCTGCAGAAATTTGGAGAGCGCCTCGACTGCTACTCCTGCGTCGCCGTCCACGCCACACAGGAGAACGGAGAACTGACGCTCCGCGCCTTTCTCTCCGATTACGAAGGTACCAAGCCGCTGCACGTCACGCGCCGCGGCAACAATGCCGGCGAAGTCATCGACGCCGTCGCAAACGAGCTCATCGCGCAGGGAGCGATCGAGCTTCTGGGGGTTCGCGCTTGAGCGGAAAAGTGTATCTGGTCGGAGCCGGTCCCGGAGATCCGGGGCTGCTCACCATGCGTGCAGCGGAGCTGATCGGCAACGCCGATCTGGTCGCCATCGACGCGCTCGTTTCGAGAGAGATCGCAGCCATGGTGCCGGCCGGCACCGAAGTCATCCACGTGGGCAAACGCTCCAGCGCGCACACGCTGCCGCAGGATCAGATCAACGCGCTGCTCGTCGAAGAGGCAAAGAAGGGCAGGCGGGTGGTCCGGCTGAAGGGGGGCGATCCGTTCGTCTTCGGGCGCGGCGGGGAAGAGGCCGAAGAGATCGCGGCGGCGGGGCTGCCGTTTGAGATCGTTCCCGGAATCTCGTCAGCGATCGCCGGACCGGCGTATGCCGGAATTCCCGTCACACACCGCTCCTTCGCCACGTCGCTGACGCTCGTCACCGGACACGAGAGCGAGGAGTCGACCGGCATCAACTGGCCGGTGCTGGCGAAGTTGGGCGGAACGATCGTCTTCATGATGGGCTTCGCCAACCTGCCGCTCATCGTCCGCAAGCTCACCGAGCACGGGATGAGCGCGCAGAAACCTGTGGCCGTGATCTCGAAGGCCACCACGCGCGAGCAGCGCACCATCACCGGGACGCTGGCCAACATCGACGCCAAAATCGCCGAGGTCAACCTTCCCACCCCGGCGTTGATCGTCGTCGGCGACGTCGTCAAGGAGCACGAAATCATCAACTGGTTCGAGACCAAGCCGCTCTTCGGCAAGCGCGTGGTCGTGACGCGGGCGCGCGAACAGGCTTCGGACCTGAAGCGGCTGCTCGAAGAGTCAGGCGCTCAGGTGCTGCAGTTCCCGACGATCGAGATCGCCCCCCCGGAGTCGTGGGACTCGCTCGACAGCGTCATCGACGCCCTCGGCGATTACCGGCGGGTGATCTTCACCTCCACGAACGGCGTGAAGAGTTTCTTCGAGCGGCTGCAGGAGAAGGGGAAGGACGCGCGCGCGCTGGCGGGCTGCATGATCGCCGCGGTGGGCGACACCACGGCGGCTGGTCTGAAGGGCCGGGGCATCGTTCCCGACCTCGTCCCTGAGAAATTTCAGTCGACGGCGCTGCTGCCGCTGCTGGAGAGCGATCAGCGCGGCATCAGAACCGCGGTCATCCGCGCCGCTGAGGGACGCGAGGAGCTGATCGACGAATTGCGCAAGCGGGGCGGGACGGTCGACCTCGCCGTCGCCTACCGGACCAGGGCCGCCGACTACGACATTGAAGAGCTGCGGCGGCTGATCGCCGCGGATGCGATCGATGTCGTCACCTTCACCAGCGCGTCGACGGTCGAGCATTTTTTCTCGAAGCTCACGGCCGAGGAGCGGGCACGTGTGAACGCACGGGCGATCCTCGCGTCGATCGGCCCGACGACAACCGAAGCGATCCGCGGCTACGGAAAGGCTGCTGACATCGAGGCGAAGAGCGCGAGCGTGCAGGCACTGCACGATGCCGTCCTCGAACAGATCGCCGCGGTTACGGCGTAAGGGATCCGGACAAATCGTTCGCAGGTGTCATCCCGAGCCGGCGAACGGCGCGGGCGCCGCTGGAGCGGAAGTGACACTGTCATTCCGAAGAAGCCGGCGGAACCCCAGAGGGGTGGAGCGCGGCGAGGAATCCCCCGCCAACCCGGGAGTGCGGGGGATCCCTCGCTGTCCTCCGCCGCTCCGCGGCTTCGGCAGCTCGGGATGAC
>JADGOA010000199.1 GCA_017883215.1 Thermoanaerobaculia bacterium
ACAGCGAGGGATCCCCCGCACTCCCGGGGTGGCGGGGGATTCCTCGCCGCGCTCCACCCCTCCGGGGTTCCGCCGGCTCGGAATGACAGTGTCACTTCCACTTCACGCAACCAGCGCTACTCCCCTTCGATCCGGTAGTTCGGCGCTTCCTTCGTGATCACCACGTCGTGCGCGTGGGACTCGCGAAGCCCGGCCGCGGTGATGCGGACGAACTGCGTCTTCGTGCGAAGGTCTTCGATGTTCTTCGAGCCGGTGAGGCCCATCCCCGAACGCAAACCGCCGACGAGCTGCGGGACCATCGCGCTCAGCGAGCCCTTGTATGGGACTTTGCCTTCGATGCCTTCCGGCACGAGCTTGCCGACTTCATCGGTCTCTTCCTGGAAGTAGCGGTCCTTCGATCCCTGCTGCATGGCGGCGATCGAGCCCATGCCGCGGTAGGTCTTGAAGGTTCTCCCCTGGTAGAGGATGGTCTCGCCCGGCGCTTCGTCGGTGCCGGCGAAGAGGGAGCCGATCATCACCGTGTTCGCACCGGCGGCGATGGCCTTGGTGATGTCGCCTGAGAACTTGATACCGCCGTCGCTGATGATCGGCACGTCGTACTTCTCGGCTGCCTTGGCGCACTCCATGATCGCGGTGATCTGCGGAATGCCGGCGCCGGCGACCATGCGTGTGGTGCAGATCGATCCCGGGCCGATGCCGACCTTCACGGCGTCGACACCGAGCTCGATCAGATCGCGCGCCCCTTCGTACGTGGCGACGTTGCCGGCGATCAGAGGCGTGTCGGGATAAAGCTTCTTGAACTGCCGGATCGTCTCCAGAACGCCCGACGAGTGCGCGTGCGAGGAGTCGATGACGACCACGTCGACCTTGGCGTCGATCAGCGCGCGGGCCCGGTCGAGGCCGTCGCGGCCCACGCCGATCGCGGCGCCGCAGCGCAGCCGCCCCAGCGAGTCCTTGGCAGCGTACGGATACTGCCGCGCTTTCTGGATGTCCTTGACGGTGATGAGCCCCTTGAGGTCGCCGTTGGCATCGACGACGAGCAGCTTCTCGATCCGGTGGTGATGGAGGACGTCCCGCGCCTGCTCGAGCGTCGTGCCGACCGGGACGGTAACCAGACTGTCCTTGGTCATGCGGTCGGAGATCGGCAGATCGAAGCGCGTCTCGAAACGGAGGTCGCGGTTGGTCAGGATACCGACGAGCCGGCCGTTGGCATCCGTCACCGGAACCCCCGAGATCTTGTACTTCTCCATGACCCGCATGGCTTCGGCGATGGTCTGCCAGGGGCGCATGGTCACGGGGTCGACGATCATGCCGGCCTCGGAGCGCTTCACCTTGTCGACCTCTTCAGCCTGACGGTCCACGGGCATGTTCTTGTGGATGACGCCGAGGCCCCCCTGCTGGGCCATGGCGATGGCCAGACGACCTTCCGTGACCGTGTCCATGGCCGAGGAGAGGATGGGGATGTTGAGGCGGATGTCGCGCGTCAAACGCGTGGTGACGTCGACGGAGTTGGGATGAATGTCGGATTTGGCGGGCTTGAGCAGGACGTCATCGAACGTGAGCGCAAGCGACGGACCTTCGACGAATCGCTCGGAGGGGAGAGGCTCCTTCCGCTCGATCTCGTGGATATCAATCCGCCCCAGCACCGGGCCCTCGTCTCGCAGAACTCGTTCGTCGCTCATCGTGCCCTCGCTGAATAATTGAGTATAAAACAGGGGGTAGTGCACCGATATTGCAGATCACCACGTCGCTGCGGCGCAGCGAAGCAGACCGCGGACGGCGGACCGCAGACCGCGGAAGTGAGCCACTTCTGCCTCAGACGGCAGACGGCAGGCCACAGCAGTCTGGAGAGTGGGCACTGCGGTCCGCGGTCTGCGGTCCGCGGTCTGCTTCTACCCCCGCGTAATGATCTCCTTCAGCATCTGGTCCTGCAGCTGATAGACCGCGTAGACACCGACGTGATAGCGATTGAACAGGAACGAGAAGGCGTAGATCTTCCCGCTCTGCGCATGCACGTAGCCGGACAGACCGACCACGCCGACGATGTAACCGGTCTTGGCGTAGACCTGGCGGGCGAACGGCGCCTGCCGCAGCCGATGGCCGAACTTGGCGTCGGGATCGCCGGAGTACGGCAGCGAGCTGACGAATACCTCGCGGCTGGGACTCTTCCACATGTACCGCAGCAGGTGGATGAAGGAGTTGGCAGAGGCACGGTTCTCCCGCGACATCCCTGAGCCGTCGGCCTGATGGAACTCGTTGGGCTCAACGCCGAGCTTCGTGGTCAGCCACTCCGTCACTTCGGCGGTGCCGGCCTGCCACGATCCCTCGTGGCGCTTCTCGGCACCGATCATCTTGACGACCTGCTCGGCGTAGGTGTTCTGGCTCTTCTTGTTGATGACGTAGACCAGGACCTCCATCGGCGTCGTGTGCTGCGACACCGCCTGCCAGCCGCTGCGCGGGTCGCGCGGGGTGAAGACGCTCTGGCCCAGAACCCTGATGCCGTTGCGCGCGAACGTCTCGCTCGTTACGGCAGCGAAGTACTGAATCGGATTCTCGACCGTCACGAAGACCTCGGTCGCTCCCGAGCGCGCCGGGACACCGCCGCGGACGATCACGTCGTTCGTGTTGCGGACGCGCGTGATGAAGGGCAGGCCGCGTCCGGTCACACAGCTGTTCATCACACTCACGAAATTCGTCGGTGGCTCGAGCTGCACCACGCAGCGCTTGCCGGAACGGCTGGGCAGCACGCGCACCTGAATGCAGCCCTCCTGCATCGAGAACGCAGACACCGGCGCCTCGTACCAGTTCACCAGCTGATCGGCCGGCCACGTCGGATGGGTGTATTGCGTGTCCATGTAGCCGTACTCGAACACGAGGTTGCCGCGAACCGTTTTCACACCTGCCCGCTTGAGGTCCGTCACCCAGTCATCGATGACTGCGGTGGCGTGGCCGTCGTGAAAGCGGCCGCCGATAGTGGGATCGCCGTGGCCGACGATCCTGACGTCGCCATCGAGCGTGCCGGCGGGGTCCACCTTGCCGGAAGTGAACACCGTCGTCGTCACTTCGAAGGACGGCTGCAGCAGGTCGAGAGCGGCGCCGGTGGTGAAGAGTTTCATGTTCGACGCCGGCGCGAGCGGCTGCTGCGGGTTCTTCTCGGCCACGACGGCACCGCTGTCGATCTCCACGATCTGGACGCTCACGTCGGAGTTGCGCGCCACCGAGCCGTTGAGGAGGGAGTTGAGGCGCTCGGCGAGTGTCGTGCCGGTGGCAAGATCGGCGGGAACGGTCGCGGCGCGGCGTGCCGGTCTGCGCACTCCTCGCCGACGCTTCTTCGTAGCGCCTGCCGCATCCGTCTGAATTGCCGTGGTAAGGAGAACGATCAGCAGGAAGGCGATTGGACGCGTACGTCGAAAAAACATCGGGCCGAAGGATACCTTTCTCGTTGCGGCGTTGTGCAAGTTCGATGACAGGGGGGAGTTGCTCGGTTACTCAGTTGCTCAGTTGCTCAGTTGCTCACGTAACTCCCTACTCGCTACTCCCTACTCGCTACTCGCTACTCGCTACTCGCTGAATTGTTCAATGATCGCCGGGAGCTCGGCGAGCGAGGAGATCGTCGCGTCGGCGACGATCTCCAGGTCGTGATCGACGGGAGGGGCGACGGCGGTGCCGCGAACGGGCGGCACGAAGTGGACCGCGCGCATTCCGCAGCGCTGCGCACCGTAGACGTCGACATACAGGTTGTCGCCGACGAACAGCATCTCCGAATAGTCGACGCCGAGCGCTCCCCGCAGTCGCTCGAAGATCGACGGCTGCGGCTTGCACTGGCCATGTTCGTTCGAGAACACCATGGCGTCGATCGACCGCGCCAGCCCGAGGCGCTCGAGCACCTCCCGGAGAACGTAGCCGGGCGTCCGTCCTGTGTTGCTGATGAGCCCGACCGAGAGCTCCCGCGAGCGGACCGCCTCCAGGAGGTCGACTGCCCCCGCGACTGGTGCGGGGAGAACGTCGAGCGCGGCGCGCGCGTAGGCATGCTCCAGCTCGGCGAGCACTGCGTCGTCGAACGACGCTGGGTCCAGATCGAGCGCTTCGAGTAAGTGCTCGATCTGACGCCGGCAGGGAATGTCGATGTCCGACGACCAATAGAGCTCGTTGCAGCGGTGCCACAGCCCGCGGTAAGCATGCTCGATCCGCTGAGCGGCAGCCGTGAAGCCGCGCCCGGCAAGAATCGACTCCATCCGCTCGAGCCGCAGTCGCTCCTGCTGACGCGAAGCTTCAGGCGTATCGGTGATCAGCGTTTCCCAGAGGTCGAAGGCTACCGCTTTCAGGCGAGTCATCATCGGGAGGGGCATGGGGCATGGCGCGACGTGAAGATGCGCTTCATCGGGTCACTTCGTCGAGCCACTTCTCGAACCGCTCCTTCAGTTTTCGCGCCTCTTCGGCCTTGTCCGCCGCGCGGAGGTCGGACTCCGCTTTGGCCACGCGCTGCCTCACCTCGTCGACATGGGCCCGCAGCGACTCGCTTCCCTGCTGCTTCCAGGTCGGGGCGTCGGCGGTCCACTGCGCGAAATCGCGATCGATCAACTCGTCGGCCTTGACGCGCATCTTGTCGAGGAGCGGCTTCACCGCCCCTCCGTGCCTGGCCAACCAGCGGCTGACGCGGTCCTCGCGCGCGTGGAGGATCGCGCCGTCCTCGACCGGGCTGCCGACAGCGAACGTGCTCGAGACGTTCAACGCATGCTTGTCGACCGAAAATAGCGAATCGCTGACGACAGCGCGGCGGTGCTCGCGCGAGAGCCGTATGGTCACGGCATCGCGATCGTCGATCTTGTCGACGCGGAGGACGCGCCCGACCTGGACGCCGTCCTCGAGCACGGGATCGCCGCGGTGCAGCGAACCGGCGCTGTCGAAGAGGATGGTGGCCTTGATCTCGCCGCGATGGGCGAACCATCGCGCGCCGAACCACACTCCGGCGGCGAGGAGAATGAGAAAGATGAACGAAGCCAGTCTGCGCATCTGAAGGTGTCGTGGCAGGCGCTGAAGCCTGCGATCGTTCCGGTGATCCCATGGCACGGGCCGGAGCCCGCCGCTGCACGATCGGGAAGTGTAGCGAACACGGCGGCCGATGCGCCGCGTCGGACGGCGAAACCACGGAGCCACCGCGCGAATTCTGTTCTCCCCACGATTCCCAGCCGCCCAGCTCTCCCCCTGTTCAACTCAGGACGCAGGACTCAGGACTCAGGACTGCTCCCACCGCCATGTGCTGTTCTCGCTTCGCAGCGAGTTGTGTTAAAACGCACCCTGCATCAGCCATCCCCGTTTCTCGAATTCAGGAGGAGATACCGATGTCGGTAGAGGATAGGGTCAAGTCAATCATCGTCGAGCAACTCGGGGTCGACGCAGACGAGGTAGTTCCGGACGCCTCGTTCGTCGAAGACCTCGGCGCCGACTCGCTCGACACGGTCGAGTTGATCATGGCGTTCGAAGAGGAGTTCGGCGTCGAGATCTCCGACGACGAAGCGGAGAAGATCCGCAAAGTCAAAGACGCCGTCGAGTACATCGATAAGCACACCAAGGCGCAGTAAGCGCCTGCATCGCCCCGGTTTCGGCATGAGGCATGGGGCATGAGGCATGAGTGAAGCCGCGCCCATGCCTCATGCCCCATGCCTCATGCATATCTAAGGAGAAGCAGGTTTGACCAGACGACGAGTCGTCATCACCGGCATCGGGATGATCTCCCCGCTGGGCATCGGTAACGAGCCCACCTGGCAGGGGCTCCTGGAAGGCCGCTCCGGAATCGGCCCCATCACGAAGTTCGACGCCACCGACTATGCCTGCCGGATCGCAGGCGAAGTCAAGGGCTTCGACCCGGAGAAGTGGATCGAGAAGAAGGAGATCAAGAAGTCCGACACCTTCATCCACTACGCCGTGGCCGCGGCACAGATGGCCGTCGACGATTCCGGTCTGGACACGTTGAAGGAAGATCCGGACCGCCTCGGGGTGATCATCGGCTCGGGCATCGGCGGCCTTCCGCTGATCGAGGAAACGCACCGCAAGCTGCTGGAAAAAGGGCCCTCGCGGATCTCGCCGTTCTTCATCCCCGGTCTGATCGTCAACCTCGCCGCGGGACACGTCTCCATCCGCTTCAAGGCCCAGGGGCCGAGCTCGGCACCGGCCACTGCATGCGCCACCGGCGCGCACGCCATCGGCGACGCGTTCAGGATCATCCAGCACGACGACGCCGACATCATGTTCGGCGGCGGCAGCGAAGCGGTGATCACGCCGCTGGCAGTGGGGGGATTCTCGGCCATGCGTGCGCTGTCCACACGCAACGACGAGCCGCAGCGCGCCTCACGCCCCTGGGACGCGGGCCGCGACGGATTCGTGATGGGCGAAGGGGCCGGCATCCTCATCATCGAAGAGCGCGAGCACGCCATCGCCCGCGGCGCGAAAATCTACTGCGAGATCACCGGTTACGGGATGTCCAGCGACGCCTTCCACATCACCTCGCCCTCCGAGGACGGGAGCGGCATGATGCGGGTCATGCAGAGGGCGCTCAAAGACGCCAGACTGCAGCCGACCGACATCCAGTACATCAACGCGCACGGAACCTCGACGCCAGTCGGCGACAAAACCGAGACCATCGCCGTCAAGCGCGTCTTCGCCGACCACGCCTACAAGCTCGCCGTCAGCTCCACCAAGTCGATGACCGGCCATCTCCTCGGCGCGGCCGGCGGACTGGAGTCGGCCATCACGGCCCTGGCCATCATCAATCGCATCCTTCCGCCGACCATCAACTACGAGGTGCCGGACCCGGAGTGCGACCTCGACTACGTCCCGAACAAGGCGCGGCCGATGGATCTGGTGCATGCCATGTCGAACTCGTTCGGCTTCGGCGGCACGAACGCGACGCTGATCTTTTCGCGACACGACGGGTGACGCCGTAGGGACGGCTGCCGTGCCAGGCACAGACAGGAGTGTCTGTGCCACAGGGCCGGCTCGCTGCGCTCGCCCGCAACCGAAATGACAAACGGGCGCTTCCACGGTTGAGCGGGTGGCAGGGAAGTCAACCGTAGTATGAGAGAT
>JADGOA010000008.1 GCA_017883215.1 Thermoanaerobaculia bacterium
CACATCCAGCCTGAAACCGACTTCGCAGAGGACGAGCTTAGGCGGCGACGGCCGAGGAACTGCGGGTTATAGCAGAGAGCCAAACGGCGTGCAATAGCAACGTTATTCCGATGAAAGATCGACTCGGCGGGCCCCCCCGATTGCAGAGATCGGCAGCGGCAATCTCGATCATGAGCGCACCAGGTCTCGATGTACTGGCGGTTCATTTGCGGTTCTGCCTCGCCACTTCGTAGCAGAGCACGGCCGCCGCGGTGGCGACGTTCAACGACTCCAGACGGCCGCTCATCGGGATCGTCACCCTTCGGTCGCAGTGCTCGAGCACGTTTCTCCGGATGCCCTTCCCCTCGCTGCCCAGAACGAGAGCGACATTTCCGCGAAAATCGATGGCGTCCGGCGCGTCGCCGTCCGCGGCAGCGGCATAAACCCAGTAGCCGCGCTTCTGCAGCGTCTCGATGGCGCGGGAGAGGTTCGTCGCCTGAGCGACGGGCACCCACGCCGTGGCCCCCGCCGATGCTTTGACGACGACGGAGGTGAGGCCGACGCTCTCGTGTTCGGGGAGAACCACGAGGTGAACGCCGAAGCCCTCCGCCACGCGGAGAATCGCACCGAGGTTCTGCGGATCGGTGACGCCGTCGACGATGAGAACGAACGACGTCCCTTCTCGCTCGACGACCGCGTCGAAGTCGGCATACTCGGCGTCGGCGATCTCCGCCACCACCCCGTTGTGGACGCCGCGGTTTGCAAGGCGCTCGATCTGATCGCCCGGCAGATTGCGCACCGCCACGCCGGCGTTCTTGGCCTCTTCGATGACGCGCCGGTGCCTTCCGCTCTGTTCGCGGGCGACGGCGACGTAGCGGATGCGCGCCGGATGCGAGCGGATCGCTTCGATGACGGGGTTGACGCCGTAGATGATCATGGGGTTGCTCAGTTGCTCGGTTTCTCGGTTGGTTTAGCGAGTTGGCGCGCCAGGCGCGATGCCAGGAGCGGGCCCTCGTAGATGAATCCGGTGTAGAGCTGAACGAGATTCGCTCCCGCCGCCATCTTCGCCCGGACGTCGGCTGCGGTGAAAACCCCGCCCACTCCGATCAGCGGGTAATCCGGACCAACGAGCTCGCGCACCCGCCGCAGGACCTCCGTCGATTTCGACCACAGCGGCTTTCCGGAAAGGCCGCCGGCCTCGTTCATGCCCGGCAGCCGGTCGAGCGTGGTGTTGGTGCAGATGATGCCATCCGCGTCTGAACGCGTTGCATCACAGATCTCGCCCAGGAGCGCGTCGTCGATGTCCGGAGCGATCTTGACCAGCAGCGGACGGCGCGGGCCGGCCGACCGCACGGCAGCGATGATCGCCGTCAGGTGCTCGGGCCGCTGCAGCTCGCGCAGCAATGGCGTGTTCGGCGACGAAAGATTCAACACCACTCCGTCGGCGTGCGGGGCCAGGCGCGCGTAACAGGCGGCGTAGGCGGCGGGCGCCGCATCGAGCGGCACCTCGCGATTCTTGCCGATGTTGACGAAGATCGGTGGGGCGGGCTCCTCCGACAGACTCGCCCGGTAGCGCTTCAGGCGTTCGGCCACGGCGTCGGCCCCGTCGTTGTTGAAGCCCATTCGGTTGATGAGCGCCTTCACCTCGGGATAGCGAAACATCCGCGGCCGCGGATTCCCGGGCTGCGGCTGCAGAGTCACGGTCCCGACTTCGATGAAGCCGAACCCGAGCGCCGCGAGGAACGGGATCATGACGGCGTTCTTGTCGAAGCCGGCAGCGATGCCGATCGGAGAGGGGAAAGAAAGTCCCAGCAGGTCGCGTCGAGCCGCCGCCGGCGGGCGGCAGAGGCGGGCGATGGCGCGCACCGCGATTCCGATCTGCTGGACCCGCTGGATGTTCTCGACCGCGAGATCGTGGGCCGACTCCGGATCGAACCCGAAGAGCAGCCGCCGGATCGCCTCGAAGGTCATGACGGCAGGAGGTCCGCGATGCGCCGGACGCGCTCACGCGGCGAAACGATGGAGGGGTCGACCCTGCTCCCGTTTTCGAGCAGCGGAAGGGCGCGCACGAGCTCGGGCCCGTGCTCGACGCCTGTGACCGCCATGCGCAGCGGCATGAAGAGGCTCTTTCCCTTGAGGCCCGTCGCCGCCTTCAGGCGTTCGACCATGGCCTGATAGCCGTCCGCGTCGACCGGCACGCCGCTGGCGTCGAATTCGGTTTCCAGTGCCTTGAGGAACGCGCGGTCGACCGAGCGCGACGGACTCGCGGCGTCGAATCGCCAGACGAAGTGCAGCTGGTCGGGAAACTGTGTGAGCCGGTCGACGCTCTTCTTCACCAGCTCGATGGCATCGTCGAGCCAGGCGTCCGGCACATCCGCCTCGATATAGCGGCGCACCATGGGCCGGAGCGCCGCGGCACTCATGGCGTGGATGTACTGGCCGTTCAGCCATTCGAGCTTCTGCCGGTCGAAGACGGCGGGCGCAGAATTGACGCGGTCGAGGGAAAAGTTCTCGATTGCGTACTGCGCGTCGAAGATCTCGCGCCCGTCGGGCGTCGACCAGCCGAGCAGGATCAGGTAGTTCACCATCGCATCGGGCAGGAATCCCTCGTCTGCGTATGCGGAAACAGACGTCGCCCCGTGCCGCTTCGAGAGTTTGCTCCGGTCCGGACCAAGGATGAGCGACACGTGCGCGAACCGCGGCACGTCCCAACCGAGGGCGCGGTAGATCAGCACCTGCCGGTGCGTGTTGGTGAGGTGTTCCTCCGCGCGGATGACGTCCGAGATCTCCATGTCGTGGTCGTCGACGACGACCGAGAAGTTGTATGTCGGCAGCCCGTCCGAGCGCACAAGGATGAAATCGCCGAGCGACTCCTTGCGCCACGTCACCTGACCGCGGATGAGGTCGTCGATGGTGACGTCGCCGTCGTCGGGCACGTGGAAACGGAGCGCGAACGGCATCCACGAGGCCAGCCGCGCCGAAATCTGCTGCGGCGTCAGGCGATGGCACGTCAGGTCGTAGTGCGGCGGCCGCCCCTCCGCCTCCGCCACTTTCCGCTTCGCTTCCAGCGCCTCCTCGGTACAGAAACAGCGGTACGCCGCTCCGGATGCGAGCAACCGCTGCGCGGCATCGCTGTAGGTGTCGATCCGCTCCGACTGGCGATACGGCGCGTGCGGGCCACCGACGTCGGGACCTTCCTCCCACTCCAGCCCAAGCCAGCGGAGGTCGTCGAGGACCATCGCCTCCGATTCGATCGTGGAGCGCGCCTGGTCGGTGTCTTCGACGCGGATGATGAGCTCTCCACCGTTGTGACGGGCGAACAGCCAGTTGAAGATCGCCGTGCGCGCCCCGCCGACGTGGAGGTGACCGGTGGGAGAGGGAGCGAAGCGAACGCGGACGGGCATGCGGTAGTGAAGTTTATCGGAGTCGGACCGCAGACCGCAGACCGCAGGAGGCTAGAACCAAGAGTGAGACGTACCTGGATCGAAAGCGGGTACACGGGCCAGGCACGAACTGCGGTCTGCGGTCTGCGAACTGCGGTCTCGCTTACAGCGCCCCTTCCACAGGCGACGCCCCCGTGTCGGTGGTCAGGGCGACGATGGCCATGGCGCAGATGCCCTCGCCGCGGCCGACGAAACCGAGGTGATCGGTGGTCGTGGCCTTCACATTGACGCGCCCGGGGGAAAGATCGAGGAGCGCAGCGATGCGCGCGCGCATGGCGGCGACATGTGCGGCGAGCTTCGGCTTCTGGGCGATGATGGTGACGTCGATATTGGCAATGTCGGCGTCCATCTCGTCGATGATCCGTTTGGCCTCGCGGACGAAGCGTGACGAATCCGCGCCTTTCCACTTCGGATCATCGGACGGAAAGTAGTGGCCGATGTCGCCCGCGCCGGCGGCGCCGAGAAGGGCGTCGGTGATGGCGTGCAGTACGGCGTCGGCATCCGAGTGACCGGCCAATCCGCCGCTGTCGGCGATGCGAACACCGCCGAGAATCAGCGGGCGCGATTCCTCGAATGCGTGGACGTCGATACCCTGGCCGACGCGAATCATCAGCTGCCCAACCGTTCGAAAACGCGCTCGGCGACGATGAGGTCTTCCGGCTGCGTGATCTTGAAGTTCATGGGATCGCCGGCGAGGAGCCGTACGACGTGCCCGTATTTCGCGGCCAGTCCTGCCTCGTCGGTAGCGTCGTCCTGGTTTCCCTCGGCCCGCGCGAGCACGTCCCGGAGCACTTCCAGGCGAAAGCACTGCGGCGTCTGGGCGGCGAACAGCTGCCGCCGATCGGGAGTGGCGGTGATGCGGTCGCCCTCGACGACGTGGATCGTGTCGGTGACCGGAAGGCCCGGAAAAGCGGCGCCGGATTCGGCGGCGAGGTCGAGGAGCTTGTGAAACGTCTCCACCGCGAAGAACGGCCGGACGGCATCGTGGACGGCGACGATCTCGTATCCATCGGGGACGGCATCGAGGCCGCGCCGCACTGATTGCTGCCGCGTAGCGCCGCCAGCCACGAACTCCACCCGCTCGGACGATCCGCGATTCACCACGGCGAGCAGCTGTTCCGCCACCGGAACGATCACGCGCGCCACTCGCTCGTCGAGAAGGAAGCGCTCGATCACGTGCTGCACGATGGGCTTGCCGCCGAGCTCGCGGAACTGCTTGGGCAGATCGCCTCCGAAGCGTGTTCCACTACCCGCGGCAGGAACGATCACGATCGCTCCGGTCATGGCTTGAGGAACTGCGACATACCGCGCGCGATGCGCCAGACGCCGTCGGCGTCGCGGCGCAGCAGCGTGAAGACGCGCTGGTGGATGGTCGTTTCACCCACGCCCTTGCGAGGAGTGATGAGGTTGCGCTCCACACCGCGGAGCAGCACCGCATCGCCGAAGTCGATGCGCTCCCGCTCTTCGAAAAACTGCTCCATGCGGTACGTTTTGAACAGCGTGTCGAACGAATCGCGAACCGCGGCGCGGCCGGCCAGCGGAGGCTGCCCCGGGGACCAGAACTCGAAATCCTCGGTGACGAGCGAGGCCAGCTCCGCGGTATCGGCGCGGCGCATGGCCGCATTCCACTTCTCGATGACTTCGTCGACGGGATGTTTGGTCATCAGACCGCCATGATGTCCTGCTCTTTGTGCTTCAGGACATCGCCCACCTCGTCGATGTGCTTGTCGGTGAGCTTCTGGATCTCGTCGAGGGCGCGCTTCTCGTCGTCCTCGGAGATTTCGTGGCCCTTGAGCATCATCTTGAGGTGCTCGTTGCCGTCGCGGCGTACCTGACGGATGGCGGTGCGCGCCTCCTCGGTGATGTGGTGCGCGCGCTTGACGAGCTCCTTCCGCCGCTCTTCGGTGAGTTGCGGGATGGGGATGCGCACAACCTTGCCGTCGTTGGACGGATTGAGGCCGAGGTCGGCGTTGCGGATCGCTTTTTCGATCGCCGCCACCATGGTCTTGTCCCATGGCTCGGCGACGATCATCGAGGATTCCGGCACCTTCAGGCTGGCCACCTGCGAGAGCGGCGTGGGCGTCCCGTAGTAGTCGATGTGAACGCCGTCGAGCATGGCGGCGTTGGCGCGTCCGGTGCGCAATGTCTTGAACTGGTTATGGAGCGCTTGCAGGGCGCTGTCCATGCGGTGCTGCACGTCCTTGATCACGTCGTTGATCATGCCGCTCCTCCCGTGGAGTGCTCGTCGAGGACATCATCGGACACCATCGATCCGATCGGCTCACCGAGAAGCGCCCGGCGGATGTTTCCTCTCTCTCTGAGCGAAAAAATATAGATCGGAATGGAGCTGCCGCGGGCGAGATCGATCGCGGTCGCGTCCATGACCTGCAGACGGTCGGCAAGAACCCGCTGATACGTAGTGTGCTCGATGCGCTCGGCGGTCGGATCCTTCTGCGGATCGGCGGTGTAGATGCCGTCCACTTTCGTGGCCTTGAAGATGATTTCGCATTTCAGCTCGCTGGCGCGCAGCGCAGCGGCGGAATCGGTGGTGAAAAACGGATTGCCGGTGCCGGCAGCGCAGATGACGATTCGCTTCTTCTCCAGGTGCCGCACGGCGCGCCGGCGGATGAACGGCTCGGCGACGGCCTGCATCGGAATGGCGGTGGTGACGCGCGTGTGCGCGCCGCGCCGCTCCAACGCATCCTGGAGCGCCAGGGAGTTGATGACCGTGGCGAGCATCCCCATGTTGTCGCCGGCTACGCGGTCGATGCCCTCGGTGGCGCCGCTGACGCCGCGGAAGATGTTGCCACCACCGATGACGATGGCCAGCTCGACGCCTGTGCTCCGGACTTCGGCGATCTCGTCGGCGATACGCGCCAGGGTCTCCGGATCGATGCCGTACTTGCGATCGCCCATGAGCGCTTCACCGGAGAGCTTGAGGAGGACGCGCCCATATCTCGGCGCTGCAGTTTCTGCCATGTCAAGCCGGGGTTATATCAGAGGAAGGCGGAAGGCAGAAGGCGCCGGGAGGAAACCCTCGCGCGATCACCCCTCTCCCCGCGGGAGAGGGCGATCCGCGCTGGATGGACCGGTGCGCTGACCTGGGTGAGGGGCGTGAGTTCGGTCTGCACGAGATTCAACACCCCTCACCCGATTCAGCACGGGGGATCGTTCTGTGCGAAACGCCCTCTCCGGCGGGGAGAGGGGTGACACCGCGGACTGCTCGTTTCGTGCTTCGCGAACTCAGAACAAAAAAGGCAGAAGCGCCCGCGCTCTCGCGCAAAGCCCTTCTGCCTCGGAGATCCTTCGCAGCTTCGCCGCTCAGGATGAGTGCCCCGCGCCGTCTGCGACGGCGCTTGGCCTCACTTGATGAACGAAGCCACTTCCGCTGCGAAGTCGTCGCTGCGCTTCTCGATGCCTTCGCCGAGCTTGTAGCGCGTGAAGCGGGTCACGGCGTACGCGCAGCCGTGCTCTTTCCCCTGCTTCTCGACGTGCTGCGCGACCGTCGACTTGTCATCGCGGATGTAGGGCTGCTCGAGAAGGCAAGCCTCGCCGTAGAACTTCTCCATCTTGCCGGTGACCATCTTCTCGACGATGTTCTCCGGCTTGCCGGACTTGAGGGCCTGATCGCGGGCGATCTCGCGCTCGGTATCGAGGTCCTTCTGGGTGACGTCGTTGCGGCCGAGGAAGCGGGGCTCGGCGGCGGCGATGTGCATCGCCACTTCCTTTGCTACCCCCGCGGCCTTGTCGGTCTTCTGGCCCTTCTCCGTCACGACCTCGTCGATCACACCGATTTTCCCGCCGGCATGGATGTACGTGCCGATGGTGGCGTTGGCCGGCGACTCGTAGCGGACGAAGCGGCGGACGGCGATGTTCTCTTTGATCGACCCGATCAGCTCGGACACCTTCTGGCCCACAGTGAGGCCTTCGGCATCTTCCGGCCATCTGTCGTTGAGAAGCTCTTCGACGGTGTTGGCCTTGCTCTTCGCGATCACCTTCGCCACCTCGGTGGTGAAGGCGCGGAACTGCTCGTTGCGGCCGACGAAGTCGGTCTCACAGTTGACCTCGACCAGCACGCCGACGTTGCCCTCGACGTACGCCTGCACCGAACCCTCGGCCGTCACGCGGCCGGCCTTCTTGCTTGCTGCGGCCAGACCCTTCTTGCGGAGGATCACCGTGGCCTCTTCCATGTTGCCGTCGGCCTCGGTCAGCGCGTTCTTGACATCCATCATGCCGGCGCCAGTCCGCTCGCGCAGCTCCTTGACCATCGTTGCCGTAATCTGCGTCATTGCTTGCTCCAGATCTGAGGGACGGACACCTGCCCGTCCCAGCTTTCATCGGGGGGAGAAACGGAGGACAGGCGTCCCGCCTGTCCTCCAGTTCGGGCGTGGTTTACTGAGCCACCGGAGCGGGCGCTTCGGCAGCTGCGGGCTCGGGCGGCGCAGGCGCGGCTGGTTCAGCCGGCGCTTCACCCTTGTCCTCGGTTCCAATGAACTTCTCTTCGGCGACGTTGTAACCCTCGAGCACCGCGTCCGCGATCTTCTGCGTGAACAGGCGGATGGCTCGGATGGCGTCGTCGTTGCCGGGGATGACGTAGTTGATGTCTTCCGGATCGCAATTCGTGTCCACGATGGCCACCACCGGGATGCCGAGCTTCTTGGCCTCCTTGACGGCGATGTATTCCTTCTTCGGATCGATCACGAAGAGGGCATCGGGCAGGCCGTCCAGCTCGCGAATTCCGATCAGGTTCTTCTGCAGCTTTTCACGCTCGTGGTCGAGCTGCGCGCGCTCCTTCTTCGACATTTCTTTTTCCGTGTCGTTGAGGACCGTTTCGATTTCCTTGAGCCGCTCGATCGACTTGCGCACGGTCGTGAAGTTGGTGAGCGTGCCACCAAGCCAGCGGTTGTTCACGTAGAACATCCCGCAGCGGTTCGCTTCTTCGAGAATCGCGTCCTGCGCCTGGCGCTTGGTGCCGACGAACAGGATGCGCTTGCCCTGCGAGGCAAGATCGGCAATGAATGCGGAAGCTTCTTTAAAGAGCTTCAGCGTCTTCTGCAGGTCAATGATGTAGATCCCATTGCGCTTGCCGAAGATGTACTTCTTCATCTTCGGGTTCCAGCGCTTGGTCTGATGACCGAAGTGGACGCCAGCCTCCAAAAGCTCTTTCATCGTAATAGAGACCGCCAAGTGAACCCTCCTTTACCAGTCGAAATTGAGTCGTCGAAAACTTCGTCCTAAACAAAAAGACAGGAGCGGTTCGCGCCCCTGTCTTCAGCTGCAAGCACTAAATGAACCGGAACATTGCTACTACCGTTTCGAGAACTGGAACCGGGCGCGAGCGCCTTTTTGGCCGTATTTCTTGCGCTCTTTCATGCGCGGATCGCGCGTGAGGAGACCGGCCTTCTTGAGACGCTTGCGCAGCTCGATGTTGTAGATCTGCAGGGCCCGCGAGATCCCGTGACGGATGGCGCCGGCCTGTCCGCTGGGGCCGCCGCCGTCGACCGTCACCACGATGTCGAACTTGTCGACGGTCTCGGTGAGCGAGAGCGGCTGCTTGATGATCATCTTCAGCACGTCGTTGCCGAAGTACTCGTCGAGTCCGCGGCGGTTCACCGTGATCGCGCCGCTGCCCGGACGCAGATGAACGCGCGCCGTCGAGGTCTTGCGCCGTCCCGTTCCGTAGTATTCAACCAAAGCCAAGGGAATCCTCCTGTCGTTACTTCGCCAGTTCCAACTTCTCGGGCTTCTGCGCCTCATGGGGATGATCGGTGCCGCGATACACCTTCAGCTTCTTGAGCATCTTCCGGCCGACCTTGTTCTTCGGCAGCATGCCCCAGACGGCCTCTTCGATCATCCTTTCGGGCTTCTCGGCCCGGACGAAGCGCGCCGCGCGCTGCTTCAAACCACCCGGATAGAGCGAGTGCGAGCGGTAGACCTTGTCTGTTTCCTTCTTGCCCGTCAGCACGATCTTCTCGGCATTGATCACGATGACGTGGTCACCGGTGTCGAGGAACGGCGTGTACGTCGGCTTGTTCTTGCCCGAGATGATCGTGGCGATCTCGGTCGACAGGCGCCCGAGGACCTTGTTCTCGGCGTCGACGATGAACCATCGCGGTTCGATGTCGCCCTGCTTCGGAAAATAGGTACGCATGATTCTCCTGACCCAACACGAAACTCGTTATCCGTTGTCGACTGGCAGTTCTCGACCGGCTCATGAGAACCGACAACCGACAGCTGACAACGTTCTGGAAGACCCACGGCGCAGGAGTGAACCGCTGCAGCGCCGCAAGTCATTCAAATCAAAGACGACACGCCTTCCCTGCGGAAAGGGGTGAAACGGTAACATTGCCCAACAAAAACTGTCAAGGCACGCATTCCAAAGATCCCGCTGTCCGGACCTTACCGGCCGCGACACAACGCCGACCCACCCGGCTGAATTCCGCCACCTTGTCACACCCGCCCCGCCATGGTAGAAGCCGCACCCATCGTGAGTGCACAAATCATCGACGGGAAAGCCGTCGCCAGGCAGATCGAATCGGAAGTCGCCGCCGCCGTCGAGCGGCTCGGATTCGCCCCGGGACTGGTCGCTGTCCGCGTAGGAAACGATCCTGCCTCCGAGGTCTACGTCCGCAACAAGGCGAAAAAGGCGCAGGAGCTCGGCCTTCGCGGAAGAGAGCTGGCGCTGCCCGAGTCGACCAGCGAGGCTGACCTCCTGGCCGAAGTGGGCCGGCTCAACCGTGACGACAGCGTCGACGGGATCCTCGTGCAACTGCCGTTGCCGAAACAGATCTCCGCACAGAAGGTCATCGACGCCATTGCGCCCGCCAAGGATGTCGACGGCTTTCATCCATTCAACGTCGGCCTGCTTCACCTCGGCCGACCGGCACTGGCGCCCTGCACCCCCGCGGGCGTCATGCGGCTCATCGATTCCACCGGCATCCGGATCGAAGGAGCGAACGCCGTGGTCATCGGCCGCAGTGACATCGTAGGGAAACCGATGGCCGCCCTGCTCCTTCAACGCCACGCCACCGTGACCATCTGCCACTCCCGCACGCGCGACCTGGCCGCTGTCATTCACCAGGGCGACATCGTGGTCGCCGCAGTCGGCAAGCCGCTGCTCGTCACTGCCGGGATGGTCAAGCCGGGGGCTGTCGTCATCGACGTGGGCATGAACCGCGTCGACGCGTCATTCACTGATCGCCTCGCACACGACAGCGACAAGTCGCGACTCCTGGCGAAGAACGGCTCTGTCCTCGTCGGCGACGTCGACTACGCGCGCGTTCGTGACGTGGCCGGCTGGATCACTCCGGTGCCGGGCGGCGTCGGCCCGATGACCATCGCCATGCTGATGCAGAACACTGTGACGGCAGCGGAGCGGAGACGGGCTTGATCCTCCGCGTCGGGCTCACGGGCGGGATCGCCAGTGGAAAGTCGACGATCGCGCGGATGCTCGGCGCGCTGGGCTGCAGGACGATCGACGCCGACGCCATCGTGGCCTCCCTCTACCGGCCCGGAAACCGCGGCCATGAGGCTCTGGTGCGCGTTTACGGCTCCGACATCCTCCTGCCCAATGGCGAAGTCGACCGGCCGAAGCTCGCGACCATCGCCTTCGCCGGTGCGCCGGAGGCGGCGCGGCTGAACTCGCTCATCCATCCACTCGTGATCGACGAGGAAGCACGACTGATGAAGGCGGAGGAAATTCGCGCGGAGGGTGAGAAGAGAATCGTGGTCGTCGAGTCCGCGCTGCTCGTCGAGTCCGGCGGACGAGCGCGATACGAGAAAATCGTCGTCGTCGACGTGGCGCCCGACGTCCAGCTCGCTCGCGCGGTCGCGCGCGGCCTCTCCCATGAGGAAGCGGCGCGGCGCATCGCCCGTCAGATGAGCCGCGATGAACGGCTGCGCGCTGCCGACTACGTCATCGACAACAACGGCGACCGGCAGCACGCCCAGTCGGAGACGCGTCGGGTTTACGAGCAGCTCTGCGGCGATCTGGAAAGCAAAGCCGGCAAATGAACAAACGCCCCGCTGAGGCGGGGCGTCGAGGTACAGCGGCCTTACTGCCGGCCTCGCCGGCGGCAGTCTGAGTAAGGGCAACCGCCAGAAAAGAGAACGCCCCGTCAGAGCGGGGCGTTCTCAGCGACATTGGTCGAGGTTCAGTGCTTCTTGGTCGTCTTGGTGGTGGTGGTCGTCGTGCCGGTGGTGACAGTGGCGGCCGTGTCGGTGGCGGCCGGGGCGGTGCTGGTTTCAGTCGTCATCGTGCTGGTCATCGCCGTGCTCGACGTGTCAGTCGTCGACATCGTGCCCGTCGTGCCCGTGGCGGCCGTGTCGGTCGCTGTCGTGGTGGTGACCGCCGTTTCAGTGGTGGCCGTTTCGGTGTTGACAGCCTCTTCCTTCTTGCAGCCGACCGCAAACATGGCAACCGCGAAGAGCGCGATGAGGGTGATTACGAGGTTCTTCTTCATTTGATCAATTCTCCAATTATTAAACATTCTTCAGATCTGGATCAGATCTGAGTTCTTCGTCATCCTATCGTGAAAGTATCGCTCGTAGGGTGCCTGAATCACCTACTTTCGTCTGCGGCAATGTGCGCAACTAGCTCGAAGAAACTTCTTCGCGAGGTCGATTGCAACGAACAGGGAGGAATGCGAGCGTCATATCCGCTCGCCGAGCGGCATATATTAGGGAGACAGGTGAACATGTCAAGCAGCGCCGTGTCTCAGGACACGTCCGAGCCTGCCACCGGCAGCACGCGTTCATTCGATGGAACGAAGATCGCCTTCGATCTCTTCCACCGACCGAGCCGGTCCGTGGTCGTGGTCGTACCGGGTTTCTGGCGCACGCGAAGGCACCCGGCCATGCAGCGGTTCGCCTCGTTCGTCAACGCCGCCGGGTACGCGGCGGCGGTGTGCGACCTTCGCGGGCATGGCGACAGCGAAGGCATCTTCGGGTTCAACCTGTCGGAGCATCAGGACACGGCTGCGGTGTGCGAGGAACTGCTCCGGAGCCGTTCGTACGAATCGATCACCCTGGTGGGGCTCTCGTACGGCGGCGCCATCGCGATCTCGACAGCGGCCCGGCACAAGCTGCCGTTGGCCTCGTTGCTCCTGATCTCTCCGGTCGCGGATTTCTCCACCATCTCGCCGCGGATCAACCTTTTCACGCTTCACCGCCACATCGCACTCGGACAGGCTCTGCAGCGCCCCCGTTTCGAGTGGCGCGGGGTCCGCAGCAGCCCCAAGCTGCGCGCAATCGACGACGTTGCCGACGTGCATGTGCCAATCTGCCTCGTGCACGTCAAGAACGACTGGCTCATCGACCATAGTCACTCGCTGGCGCTGTACGAGCGCGCAAACGAGCCGAAGGAGCTGCATGTCATCGACATCCCCGGGAACTACCACGCCGACCGGATGTTCAACGTCGCGGCCGATCGAGTCGACCCCATCATCTCCGCCTTTCTCGAGTGCTACAGCCCGAAATGAAAAAGGCCGCGCTCGCGCGCGGCCCTGAAGCGGTCGAATTCAAACGTTCACGGAAGCGGAAACGGCAGAACCTCGTTCGTTCGCGTGGGCGGAAGGTGCTCGATCACCTGGAGCTCCGGCATCGACTGATCCCACATCGGCAGGGCCCTCGACTCGGCCTTGCGCTCAGTGCCGCCCTCTTCGGTCCATTCTTCTCCGTCGAATACCCACATGATGAGGTCCTTTCTACTACATGCCGGCATCGCCGGCACACCGATCATTTTTCAAGGGGCTTGCCAGCCCGACCGCTCGCGGTCGCCGGCTTCTAAACACTGATTACGGGGTCGGTTATGCGGAAGTTGCGATTTCCGCCTCGCCGGGACTCTGCAGGTAGCTGTCCCGATTTCAGATCATTGCGTCCAGAGTCAGGGGCGGCTCGATGCCCGGCTCTGCTGCTCGCGACGCAGATGGTCGCGAAGCATTCGGTACGCTTTGCCACGATGCGAGATCACGTCCTTCTCTTCGGGGGTCATCTCCGCGTATGTCCGCGTCGAGCCGTGCGGCTTGAACCACGGGTCCCATCCGAAATTCTGTTCACCGCGCGGGTCGACGAGAATCTCGCCCGTCGTCTCGCCCAGGAACACGCGCGCGTCGGTCCCGTCCCAGTAGGCCACACAGCACTGCGCGCGCGCGGCACGATTCAGCAGCGCATAGGCGATGGCACCCAGGCCCTTTCCACCAGCAGCTTCCAGCAGCCATCGCACGTACGGCCCGGGAAAGTTGCCGAGCTCGTCGAAGCCGAGCCCCACATCTTCCACGATCAGACGCCCGTAGCCTTTTGTCCGCGCCGCCTCGAGTTTGTAGCGTGTAATCTCCTCGACCGTCGCCGCCTGAATCTCGGGCAGGTTGATCAACACGCGGAGCAGAGGAACACCCAGAATGCGTTCCGCTTCGATGCCTTTGTTGGGATTGCCTGAAACGAGGATGAGCTTGTCTGCTTCGTGGGACACGGGCGGATTCTACACGCGCGGTGCCAACCGAAAGTGCGGTCGCTGCCGAATTACAGCAACCCCACGACCATTGCGCGCAGTGAGCGCGACAAACGGATCTTCAGATGCTGGGGAGCGGGCACCGGAGCCAGCCGGCGCAGTACGAAATCACGGAGCCGTTTCTGAATCCGTATGCGCGTTTCGCACTCGGGACAGAGAGTGAGGTGTTTCGAGATATCCAGCCGCTTCGTCTCGGCAAGCGTTCCGTCGAGGAAGAAGTAGATGATGCGTTTCACATCGTCACAGCCCATTGCGAGTCCTTCCTGAACCAGAAGTGACGACTCTCAACGCGCTGCAACTGACTCACTCGACGACGAATTCCTCTTCCGGATCGTCCTCGACCTCGAACTCGAATTCCTCTTCTTCGCCTGCGGCAAAGAGCAGTGCTTCTTCGCTCTCCTCCGGCTCCTGGACGTCGGTTTCCTCGCCGGCCTCGTCCTTCTTCTTGCGGCCTTTCTGCTCGTCCTTGCGCGAGCGCATCTTGGCGGGTTCGGCACCGCCGCGGATGTAGCCGTACTTGCGGGCGTAGTCGAGGAGGGTGCGCTCGAGCATCTTGCGGCCACGGTAGAGCCGCGACATCACCGTCCCGACCGGGCAGTCCAGAATCTCGGCGATTTCCTTGTACGAAAAACCTTCGATGTCGGCGAGAAGCACGACCATCTTGTAGTCGTGCGGAAGGGCGTCGAGAGAGCGCTTCACGTCCGCATCCATCATGTCCTGGAAGATCTCGCTCTCCGGATCCTTGATCAGGTCCGGCGCGTTCTTCTGGATCACGCGCTCGTACGACTCTTCAATTTCCGAGAAGTCGATCTTGTGCGGGGTGAGCTTCTTCTTGCGGTAGTTGTTGATGAACGTGTTCTTCATGATCTTGAAGAGCCACGCCTTGAAATTCGTTCCTTCTTCGAACTTGTCGTAGTACTTGTACGCCTTCAGGTAGGTCTCCTGAACCAGGTCCTCCGCATCTTCGGAGTTCCGCGTCATTCGATAGGCGGTGTTGTAGAGCGAGTCGACATAAGGCATCGCTGCCTTCTCGAAATCCCACCCCTGCTCGTGATCGTTGGCAACCGCGGTCTTCATGGTCTCTCCCGTGATCCTGCGGACAGGAAAACTTCAACCTCCGTGCCGCATGCATCCTTAGATGCAGATGGCCTCGGATTGGTTACGCAAGGCGCAAGAAGCGACGCGTAACGATTGTTTAAACTGTTGTTCCTCGGTGTTTTAGCGGATCCACTCCGTCTCGCCACCTGAGCTGGGACGGGAGGGAACATCCCTCGCCCGGTCGTCACCACGACCGGACACGTCCGTCCTCAAATGCGCTCTGTTCTTGTGAAGTCTACGGTTCGACGGTGGGATGTGCTGACAAAACGACGGTGAACAAACGGTGAACAGCAACTATTCCACGGTGCATAATAGCACCGCTCCGGTTCCATTTCAATCCCCGTACGCCGCCATCAGCGTTTCGTAGGCGCGGGTGATCTCGATGAATCGGGCTGCCGCGGCGTTCCGTGCCTCCATCGATTCCCCATGAAACCGATCGGGGTGGTGCTGCGCGGCCAGCCGGCGATACGCGGAGATGATCGCCTGCCTTGGGGGATGGCCGTCGAGCTCGAGAATGCGGAGCAAGGATGCAGGATCCGCCTCCCGACGGGCGAAGAAGGTCGTGCGGCCGCTCCGATCCGCTTCTGGCGGCCGCGCGTCCCTGGCGTGGTCGACGTAGTCAAAACCGTACTGCTCGCGAAGATTGGCGAGGGCGCTCGTGTGGAATCCGAGGGAGAAACTGAGGTCGAGAAGAACGGCGTACTGCGTCAGCGGAACCTTCTTGCCGTGAGCGACGGCGAGGCGTACCGCGGACTCCAGGAGCGTGTGGCGCTGCGGTGGCGAGGACAGCTCTGCGAAACGCTCGGCCCAGTTCGCCACATCGATCCCGCGCGTGACGGCGGGAGCGAGTCCGGCGCCGCGCTGGATCTCGCGCAATGCTTCATCGGGAGCGACGCCGCCTGCAGTGAGCACGTGAAACAACAGCGAGGCGGCGATGCCGTCCCGGTCGGGGGCGGCGGGGCCGCCGTGAGCGTGCGGCTTCTCCCCTTTCCCGACTCTCGCGATGATGACCAGCATCGCCACCGCACTACCGACAGCGATCATCAGCACGACGGCGAGGAGCTCCACGCCCATAATGCTACGACTGGACGGCCGCATTGCAGGACAACTTCCACCAGCTGGTACGCTCGCTCGAATCACGATTCGGAGATCATCCGGTTCGCCGCTTCCTCGATTTCCGCATCCTCGAGCTCGCCCTCGACCGATGTGTGATGAGCATCGATTTCAAGCCGCAGTTCGACAACGCCACGGGAGCAGTGCATGGCGGAATCCTGGCGATGCTGGCCGACACGGCCGCCGCCTGCGCTCTGTCGACGAGCTTCGACGGCGAGATGAACTTCGTCACATCGAACTTGAACATTCATTTTCTCAGGCGCGCCACCGGTGCCCTCGTGGCGACCGCGAGCGTGATCAAGAAGGGCTCGCGCGTCTGCGTCGCGAACGTCGAGATTCACGACGAAGAACGAATACAGGTCGCGACCGCCACATGCGATTTCGTGCTGGTGACGAGAGAAGCGAGTAGCGAGTAGCGAGTGCCGAGTAGGGGTCACCACGGCAACCTGGTGACCCCGTGACCCACGGGCTTCCACACTTCTCAGCCGTCCGTGATCTCGTCGAAGATCACGCTCTGGCCGCGGAAGCGGCGATCGCTCGATCTACCTCGCCGAGCTTGAACTGAAGCTCGTCCTCGCCGATCGTCTGCACCGAGCCGGTGACATCGATCTCGTCCTCGAGGCTGACCCAGCTGCGGCAGCCGATGTACTCGGGGCGGACGCGGATGGTCGCCGGTTCCGCGAGTCTCATGGTACGGACGGCGATCACGTGAAGCGCCTGGCCGGGACGGAAGCGGTATCGCGTCTCGACCGCCTCTCGCGGAAGAACGACGAACGGCAGCAGCTTCTCGATCGCTGCAGCCTCGGTCACGCGCCACGTCCGCACCACTTCGCACCAGTGCGTGATCACGATGTCCTGCGGCTCAGCGCCCGGAGAGGGCTGGTGGTAATACGTCGGATAGAAGTAGAAGCGCTCTGCCTCCACACCGAAACTCGGATCGGCGATGCCGCCCTTGCGAAGCAGAATGACCTGCTCGCCGCGGCCGAGCGCTTCGATGACGTTCGACCACTCCTTGAGCGCCGTGTGATTCGGAAGTTTGTTCATTCGGGACCTGGGCATGAGGGATGAGGCACGGCCGGATCTCGTACTTCATGCCTCATGACTGATGTCGGGGGTCGGGGGTCGGACGCGAGATCGTACGTGCTTGCCTCCGACCTCCGACCCCTGACCCCCGACCCCTTTCATGCCTCATGCCCCATGCCCGGCGGCGGCCGGTACGTCACCGAGTTCACCGGGCCTTCCCACACCGTCACGGCAGTCACGAGCGCGCTCTCGCCAGCGACAGCCGCCGACAGCTCGCGATGGAACCACTGGGCGATGTTCTCGGCCGAGGGGTTGATGCCGTCGAAGGGGGGGACATCATTGATGCATCCATAGTCGAGTTTCTTCGCGAGAATCTCGAGCTTTCGCCTGGCGCTGACGAAGTCGACGGCGATGGCGTCGCGATCGACGCCGCCGCCGAGCGCGGCCAGCTCCGCCTCCACCTTGTACGAATGGCCGTGCAGAGGCTCGGAGATGCCGCGGAACTCGCGCAGAAAGTGCGCCGCCTCGAATCGCGCCTCCACCCGCACCGTGAAATCACCGCTCATTCGCGCATCCATCCCGAGCTCGCGCAGTTCCCGGGTGTCGGTCGAGAGCGGAGCAGATCCCCGGCGCGCCGGTCGTCCCTGCAGTCGCTCGGGCTGTGCCGCTCCGCGAGCGCAGCCAACGCCAGCAGTGTCCGGCGTCGAGCCTCATAGTCCATGCCGGAAGTGTACAATGCGCCGCCTGAGCGGCACGCGCGCGAATTCGCGCATGCCCCGGATGGAGCGGACGCAAGCATTTGTGCCCGCTCCGCAAATCACCATGCCGCTGCCGAAGAGCGTTCTCTGCTCGACCTGCAAGAAGACCTATCCCGAGGGATGGAGGCGCTGCCCTTACTGCGGGTTCAGCGAGGTCTCGCATAAGCAGGACGCCCAGGCAAGGCGTTTCATGCAGCAGAAGCTCCGCGAATGGGAGCAGCGAACCGGCCAGCCGCGCGACGACCGCCAGCGCCCGGCAGAGCGAGGAGAGCGGCGGCAGAAGCAGGGCTCCGGGCGCGACAAGGATCAGCGGCAGCAGCCGCGAGCGCAGCAACAACAGAACCGGGGCCAGCAGCAGCGGCCTCCCCAGCAGCAGCCGCTCAGCGCCGAAGGGCAGAGGACCGGCCGCCGGCGCCGCCGGCGACGAGGAGGCGGCGGTGGGGGTGAAGCGGCGCAAGGTGTAACCGGCCCGAATCCGCAGGCCCCGCAGCAGCAGAAACAGAATCAACCGCAGCGGCCGCAGCGTCCGCAGCAGCCGCAACAACAGCGGCCTCCACGCGATCAGAATGCCTCGAGCGCGCCTCGCGAAGAGGCGAAGCGCGATGCCGATGCCGCTCCTCAGCGCGAAGCAGCCGAAGGCACCAAGCGACGCAGACGCTTTCGCCGCCGTCGCCGTGGCGACGGTGGCGGTGAGGGCGGCGCACCGAAGCCACCCGCGAGCCAGTGAGTACCCCGGGCCCGGGCTGAGGAGTGATTGTGGCCCCTTCGGGCGCGAGTCACTCAGGACTCAGCACTCAGCACTCAGGACTCTAGAAAAGAGCCCCCGCTCATGCCGTCGGTTCGGCAACAGCCGCGGGTGCCGGCGCTTGTGCCGGCGCCGGCCGCTGCAGGCGCATGTAACGCGCTGAGCATTCCGCGAATCCCTCGCATCGGATGCAGTAGCCGTCGGCGCCCTCGGGTTTGTAGTCGACCGGCGGACAGATGTTCACGCCGCGCACGGTCTCGCGGTCGCACTGCGCAACCAGGCGTGCGATGTCGGCGTCCGCGCCGCTGGCGACCGCCCTCTTGATGGCGACGAAACGGCCCGCGTTCCGCACCGCCGTCATATCAGGTGCCGCCGGCGCTTCTGCACTCGCGGCCGCTCGCTTCATCCGGGGCCGCGGAATCCGCTGCAGCAGGTAGTACCCGTAACCGGCGAGAGAGCCACCGAGCACCGCAATGTTCGTCACGCCGCCCACGGCGGCGCCATAAATCAGCAGACCACCGGCCACGTACGCCAGCCACCGCACGCGGATCGGCAAGACGGCGAACAAATAGAACGTCTGTTCCGGGAATAGCGAGGCGTATACGAACAGAAGCGTGAAGTTGACGAAATACGAGCCGAGCAGCGGCACGCCGAGCCACCATGCCAGCCCGGCGGTCGTCAGAGTGGAGACGAGAAAGAAGGCGAGGAAGTGGGCCGTTCCCCATTCTTCCTCGACCGCCATGCCCATCACGTAAAGGATGAGAAGCGTGAAGAAGAGCACCAGCGGTTTGGGGAAGAAGAACCACCCCTGCCCGGCCTGCGTGAATTGATAGGTGAAGATCCGCCAGTACTGCCCGGCCAGAAACGAGGCACGGTCGAACGAGAAGAGCGTCGCAAACTTCTTCGCGTCCTGATACTCGAGAAAGAAGAACGCAACGTTCAGGAAGAGAAAAACATAGACGGTGTGGAGATTCTCTCCTCGTTTGCGGAACATGACGATTTCGACGCGAGAACGCCCCGTCCGGCCGAAAAATTCAGCGGACTACGATGTTCTCCAGACCTTTGAAACGGAGGACCGAACCGGTGGCGACCCTGTGCCGCGCAGCCCCGCCGGCGGCAAGCTCGAGCACGTACGACGCGCTCGCGTCCGGCGAATAGCTGGGACACGGGTCGGCCTTGCACGGCGGTACGTCACGAGCGACGTACACGACCTTCTTCTGCTGGTCGATCCAGATCATGTCCAGCGGGATGAGCGTGTTCTTCATCCAGAACGGATAGACGCTGGCCTGCGGAAAGAAAAAGATCATCCCGCGGTCGTCGGGCAGCCGGTCGCGATACATCAATCCCTGCTCCCGCGTCGGATCGTCGGCGGCCACCTCGACGTGCACCACGAAGCCGTCCGGTAGCACGATGGTGGGGCCGGAGGACTGCTGCGGTGGAGGCGTGCTGGGCGGCCGGGGAGTGCTCTGTGCGCCGCAGGCGGCGAAGATCATCCCCAGCAGCAGAAGCAGATGCCGAGCGCTGGAGGCGGTTTTACTTTTCATTTTCCACTTCCAGCACATCCTCCTGCCGACTCTCGCGCGGGAGGAGATCGTACTTCTTGGCGTAGTACCGGAACGAGCGAAACGACATCTGCAGGAGCTCCGCGGCCTGGGTCTGCACGCCGCCGGTCCGTTCGAGCGCCTTGAGCATGAAGATCTTGGCGATCGACTCCAGATGAAGCTCGAGCGACATGCCTTCGTTCGGCAGGTCGAAGGTCACCTCGGGAACGGATCCGCCGAGGAGGATGTGCTCGGGAAGCGACTTGGTGGTGAGCACCTCCGAAGTCTCCAGGGCGATCATGCGCTCGACGACGTTCTCGAGCTCGCGGACGTTGCCGGGCCAGTGATACTTCTCGACCGCGCGCATGGCGTCAGCGGAGATCCGTTTCTTCGGCACGCCGAGGTTGCCGCAGAACTTGTCGATGAAATGGTCGACGAGCAGCGGGATATCGTCGCGACGGAGCCGCAACGGAGGCAGCGTGATGGGAATGACATTGATGCGGTAGAACAGATCCTCGCGGAACGTTCCCTTGTGAATCGAGTCGGTGAGGTCGCGGTTGGTGGCGGCGATGACTCGCGCGTCCACCGCCGTCTCCACGTTGGACCCCACGCGCCGCACGATGCGGTCCTGCAGCACTCGCAGGAGCTTGATCTGCATGCCCGTGGAGGTCTCGCCGATCTCGTCGAGGAAAATCGTGCCCCGGTCGGCTTCCGTAAAGAGGCCGCGCTTCTCCCGGATCGCTCCCGTGAACGCGCCGCGCTCGTGGCCGAACAACTCCGATTCGAGCAGCGTCTCGGGCAGCGCGCCGCAGTTGATGGACACGAACTTGCCGCGGCGGCCGGAGTTGTAGTGGATGGCGCGGGCGATGAGCTCCTTGCCGGTGCCGGATTCGCCGGAGATCAACACGGTCGAGTTCGTCCGGGCGATTCGCGACACGATCGAGAAGATCTCCTGCATCTTGGCGCTCTTGCCGAGGATGTTGGAGAAGGTGAACCGCTCCTCCAGCGCGCTGCGGAGATGGATGTTCTCGTCTTCGAGCTCCTTCCGCTCCACAGCTTTGCGCACCACGATCTTCAGCTCTTCGATGTCGAAGGGCTTGGCGATGTAGTCGAGCGCGCCCGCTTTGAGGGCCTCGACGGCAGACTGGGTCGAGGTATGCGCCGTGATCATGACGACGCCGATGGATGGGTTCTGAGCCTTGATGTCCTTCAGCAGATCGATGCCGGATCCGTCCGGGAGCATGAGATCGCAGAGGACGACGTCGGGCTCGTGCCTGGCCATGGCCACGCGGGCCTCCGCGACCGAACCGGCCGCGTCGACGTGCCAGCCGGCCTCTTCGAAAACGATCGAGAGGAAGTCGCGCAGCGAGGCCTCATCATCGACAACGAGCAGATCCACGGCGCGGATTATCCTCTGTCCGCCGCGGCGATGGCGAGCAGATCGTCCAGGCGGCGGCGATCGATCGGCCCGGCGCTCGCCGTCTCGAGCAATTTCTCCAGGCCGGCGCGGTGGCGCCGCTCCAGCCACTCCGGCGCGGTCAGGCCGCTTCGTTCGAGAGCTGCGAAGAAGCGCGCCGCCGCGCAATCGGAGGCGACGCGCGGCCGCACCTGCGTCGGCAGGCCTGCGGTGGGACCGTCAACCGCGTGAAGAACACGGCGGCGCAGGCGATTCTTCGCCGCCATCGTCGACACGATGGTGGTGCCGTCCCCCTGCGGCAGAAAATAGACCGCTTTCACCGCGGCCCGTCTCTGCCCGATGCGGAAGGCCCGGCCGTTTCGCTGGTCGAGGCGAACCGGATTCCACGGGATGTCGTAGTGCACGACCACGCCCGCTCTCTGCAGGTTCAGCCCCTCGCCGGCCAGATCGGTCGCCACGAGAACGTCGATGCGGTCGGCGCGGAAGGCGTCGATGGCGCTGCGGCCGTCGCGAGCGGTCGCGATTCCGCAACGGCATGCCGAGCGCAGATGTGCGAAGAGATCGCGCGCCGTCGCAGCCGACCCGGTGAACACCAGGACCGGATCGGCGGACGCCGTCACGAGGCTCTCCAGCAGGACGCGCTTGGCCGGCGATGCATTCTCCGCCGCCTTTCGCAGCTCGGCCAGCCGCTGCATCTCCGCTTCGATCTGAGCAGCCGTGACCCGCTCCGATGAAGGCGAAAGCCACAGATCCCAGAACAGCACCTGCTGGAACGCGTCGCGATCTTCCTCGTGAATGAATGCGCGGCGGTAGTCGCGTTTCGAGAGTGTGCGTCCGGCCGCGAGGCTCTCCAGGGCGCGCTCGTAGAAGCGCACCTGGCGGCGCACGGATTCGACGAGCGCGGCCTCGCTCGATTCCACGCGGCGCCGCAGAAAACGCCGGAGAAGCGGCCCGCCCGCAACGAGCGGGAACTCGAGGGCGTCGATCATCTCCCCGACGCCGGCGACCGGGTGGCGCACGACCGACCGCCGCAACTCTCCGAATTGCAGCGCCGTCTCCAGAACGCTGCGATCGCGGCGGATCACCAGCTGCGAGACGACCGTGTCGAGGGCGGGAAGATCGCAGCGTGCGAACGCGGCGTCAATCGACGGCACGCCGCAATCGGCGAGCGCGTCGTCGACCGCAATGACCCCGAGCAACGCCTGCAGATCGCGCGGCGAGTTGCAGATCGGCGTTGCGGTCACGAGGAGCACGTCGGCCCCGACCGTCCGCCGCGCCAGCGCTGCATGACGCTGCGTCGACGGATTCCGGA
Organism: Thermoanaerobaculia bacterium; assembly: GCA_017883215.1. Taxonomy (GTDB): domain Bacteria; phylum Acidobacteriota; class Thermoanaerobaculia; order Gp7-AA8; family Gp7-AA8; genus JAJXWV01. The sequence continues at coordinate 22,937 of JADGOA010000008.1, forward strand.
ACGCATGCGCTTCGTCGACGATGACCAGGCGCGACCCGACAGAGAGCGGAGGAACCGGTGCGGAGACGATCCCGTCGTGCGTGAGCACCTCCGCCGCGACGCCGAAGTCGCGAAGCGTGTCGCACCACTGCGCCACCAGTCCGGCCGGCACGATGACCTCGACGACGGCGCCCGCCCGTTGCGCCTCCGCGGCGATCGCCGCCGCCACGAACGATTTTCCGAGTCCCGGCTCGTCGGCCAGGATCACGCCCCGCCGCGCGGCCAGGACCGCTTTCGCTCGAGCGGCGGCGATCCGCTGGTGCTCAGCGAGCATCGCGCGCCAGCCGCAGGTCGACGAAGCGGCGCAACGTCGCCAGTTCGGCCGGCGTGACGCCGTAGAGCTTCGCCACGATCTCGTCGAGCTCGTCCCCCGCGGCCCCGCGCCCGGCCCGTTTTGCAATCCGAATGAGCGCGTCGCGATCTCCGCCGTCGGCATCCAGATGCGGAAACGGCATCGCTCCGACGTTCCGGCCGAAGTAGCGGAAGTGTGCATCCTTGGCCGGCTCGACCGTGCAGAGCAGCAGCGCATCGGCTACGGAGGAGTTGAGAATCGCGCAGATCGCCAGGGCCTCGTCCGTCGATACGGCATCGATCGAGTAGAGCGTCTGATTCGGCACGAGCGGGAACGTGCAGCCGTCGATCTGGACCGACTCCGGGAGAACCGCCGCACACATTCCACGCGATACGTCCTTCCACGCCACCTTGATCCCGACATGCTCCGGCCGTACGAAGGCCAGCTGCAGCATCTCCGGCCGGACCCCGCGCGAGGCGGCGAACCGCTGCAGCCATTCGGGCGGGCGGCGAGGCGCGTCGGCCGGCGGCCAGAGCATCCATACCGAATGGCGGGCAGCCCAGCGGCCGAGATCGCGGCCGCGAACGCAGCGGCAGATCGCGCCGAGCGGGAGGCGAATCTCCCCCACGCGCGCGGCCCTGCCGGAGAGGCGGACGTCGCCGAGAAAGAAGGTGCGGTTATCCCCTGTCTTCACGCCCATGAGCGGGCGCCGGCCGAGGGCCTCGACCAGCGGCGGCTGCTCGCGCGTGAGCCGCCGCACGACTGCTGCGACGCCGGGGGGAATCATCAGCCATTCCGAGCCCGCGCCGCCGATTGCGAGCGCGCGCTGGCGGACCGTGTGCGTTGTCCCGCCGGCGGTGATACGCACGGTGTGCTCTCCGCGCGGAGGCCGTTTGACCACTGTGATGCCGAGAGGAAACGTGTCCGCCGCGAAATG
>JADGOA010000200.1 GCA_017883215.1 Thermoanaerobaculia bacterium
TGAGTCCTGAGCGTGCCAACTCAGGACTCAGGACTCAGGAGTGACATACGCCGACGGCGAGGAGTTGAAGGCGGGAGAGAAAGAGCGGGAGCGTGACAAGCATCGGTGGGAGTTCGATCCCGCTTCCGCCGATGACTATCAGGACCTGACCCGGGACGAACACCAGACGCAGACGCGGGGAACTCCTCACGCCTGCGCCAACCACGTAGACGTGAGGAGAACAGACGAGTGCTGAGTGCTGAGTCCTGAGTGGCGCGTGCGTACTCAGGACTCAGCACTCAGGACTCAGGACTCGTTCAAACCGCAAATGCTCAACGCACTCTGGCTGATCCCCGCCGCGCCGTTCGCAGGTTTCGTCGTGAACGGCTTGTTCGGCAAGCGCGCCGGTAAAGGTTTCGTCACCGCCGTCGCGCTCCTCGCCTCGCTGGCCGCGGCCGTCTTCGGCACGGTGGCCATCTTCCAGTACCACGCCCTCTCCCCACACGGCGAGCGGTACGTCGACGTCGTCTACACATGGTTCAACTCGGGCAACGTCGGCGCCGACGTCGCCTTCCAACTCGATCCGCTTTCGGTCGTGATGCTGCTCGTCGTTACCTGGGTCAGCTTCATCATCCACGTCTACTCGGTCGGCTACATGCGCGAGGACGACGGCTACTACCGCTACTTCGCCTTCCTGAACCTCTTCCTCGCGGAGATGCTGGTCCTCGTCCTCGGCAGCAGCTATCTGCTGATGTTCGTGGGATGGGAAGGCGTCGGCCTCTGCTCCTACCTGCTGATCGGCTTCTACTACAAGACCGACTACGCCCCGGCCGCCGGCACGAAGGCGTTCGTCGTCAATCGCATCGGCGACTACGGCTTCCTCGTGGCCATGTTCCTGATGTTCGCCTACTTCGGCACGTCCGATTTCGCACGCGTGTCGCAGATCGCCGGAGGCGGCGGCATCCCGCCGTGGCTGCTCACCGCCATGTGCCTGCTGCTGTTCCTCGGCGCCACCGGCAAGTCCGCGCAGATTCCTCTCTACATCTGGCTACCCGACGCCATGGCCGGACCCACCCCCGTCTCGGCACTCATCCATGCCGCCACGATGGTCACGGCGGGCGTCTACATGGTGGCGCGCTCGAACGTTCTCTACCGCCTCTCCCCCGACGCCATGATGGTGGTCGCAGTCGTCGGCGGCCTGACAGCGCTCTTCGCCGCGACCATCGCCCTGCGACAGTGGGACATCAAGAAAGTCCTCGCCTACTCCACCATCTCCCAGCTCGGCTTCATGTTCATCGGCGTCGGCGTCGGCGCCTTCAGCGCCGGCATCTTCCACCTGGTCACGCACTCCTTCTTCAAGGCCTGCCTCTTCCTCGGATCGGGCTCGGTCATTCACGCCATGAGCGGCGAGCAGGACATGCGCTCGATGGGCGGCTTGAAAGGCAAGATCCCGACGACGTACATGACGTTCGCCATCGCCACGTTTGCCATCGCCGGCTTCCCCCCAGCGGCAGGTTTCTTCTCCAAGGACGAGATCCTCGCCGCGGCTTTCACCACTCCGTATTTCCCGGCCGTCGGAAAGTTCGTCTGGCTGCTCGGAACGCTGGCCGCGTTCTGCACAGCGTTCTACATGTACCGCCTGCTCTATCTCACCTTCTTCGGCAAGTTCCGCGGAACGCACGAGCAGGAGCACCACCTCCACGAATCGCCTGCGTGGATGACCGTACCGCTGTGGATCCTGGCCGGGCTGTCGCTGATCGGCGGCTTCATCGGAATCCCCCAGGTGCTCGGCTTCCTTCCGACGAATCTGCTCGAGCACTGGCTGGCCCCGGTCATTCCGGAGGTCGCCGGGGCGCATCACCTGATCGAGATCGCGCCGTCCGCCGAATGGACCGTGATGATCATCTCCACCCTCGTGGCCCTGGCGGGCTGGTTCGTCGCCCGGTCGCTGTACAAGGAGAAGCAGCTCGCCTCCGATGCCGCGTTCGAGCAGCGCGCGCCGGGAGTGGCGCACGCCATCGAGAACAAGTGGTACGTCGACGAGATGTACGGAGCGACGGTGGTGCGGCCGCTGGAGCGCACGTCCGTCTTCTTCTGGCGCATCGTCGACGCCATCATCGACGGCATCGCCGCGATGCTCGGATACATCGTGGCCGGCATCGGCGATCTGCTTCGCTTCTTCCAGACCGGCAACGTGCGCAACTACGCGCTGATGCTGTTCATGGGCGTGGTCGTGTTCATCTGGATATTCGTGTAAGACCAAGGGACAACAATGCCTTTACTCAGCACCATCGTCTGGTTACCGGTCATCGCTGCCGTCGTGCTCGCCGTCTTTCCGCGCAGCGCGGCGAACGCGATCAAAGGTACCGGCCTCGTCGTCTCCCTGGCGACGTTCGTGATCTCACTGGGCATCCTGCCGAGGTTCACCGACGCGCCCGGATTCCAGCTCGTCGAGCTGCACCCCTGGATCCCGCAGTGGGGCATCAACTACGGCCTGGGCGTCGACGGAATCTCGCTCTGGCTGGTCCTGCTCACGACGCTGCTCACCCCGGTGGTCCTCCTGGCCGGGTGGAACTCGATCAAGAAGCATCCGAAGGAATACGTCATCTCCTTTCTGATCATGGAAGCGGCCATGATCGGATTCTTCCTGGCCACGGATCTGGTCCTGCTCTACGTCTTCTTCGAGCTCACGCTCATCCCGATGTACCTGGTGATCGGTGTGTGGGGCGGCGCGAACCGCATTTACGCGGCCATCAAGTTCTTCCTCTTCACCATGGCCGGGTCGCTGCTGATGCTGCTGGGCATCATCTATCTCGGGTTCAGCTACGTGCACCAGAGCCCGGTGGGCATCCTCTCGTTCGCCATCACCGACCTGTACGGCGTCTCGCTCACCCCGCGGGTGGCGTCGCTGCTCTTCTTCGCGTTCTCGCTGGCATTCGCCATCAAAGTTCCCCTCTTCCCGCTGCACACGTGGCTTCCTGACGCGCACGTGGAAGCGCCGACCGGCGGCTCGATCATCCTGGCCGGCGTCATGCTGAAAATGGGGACTTACGGTTTCCTGCGCCTGGTCATGCCGTTGTTTCCCGATGCTTCGCACAAGTACGCGCACCTGCTGCTGACCCTCAGCGTCATCGGCATCATCTACGGCGCTCTCGTGGCCTGGGTGCAGCCGGACATGAAGAAGCTCGTGGCCTACTCGTCGGTCTCGCACCTCGGTTTCTGCGTGATGGGAATCTTCGCGCTCACTCAGACCTCCATCGAGGGCTCCATCCTGCAGATGGTGAACCACGGCATCTCCACCGGGGCCCTCTTCCTCATGGTCGGCGTCATCTACGAGCGCCGGCACACACGCCTGCTCGCCGACTACGGCGGCCTGGCGACGGCCATGCCGGTCTACGCGACGCTGTTCGTGATCTCCATGCTCTCGTCGGTCGGCCTCCCCGGGCTGAACGGCTTCGTCGGCGAGTTCCTGATCCTGAGCGGCACGTTCAAGACCTACCCGGTCTACGCGGTCATCGCCGCCACCGGCGTCATCCTGGCGGCGATCTACCTGCTCTGGCTGATCCAGAAGGTCTTCTACGGACCGGTGACCAACGAGGAGAACACGAAAGTGCGCGATATCGCCTGGAACGAGATCGCGGCGATGGTCCCCCTGATCATCATGATGGTGTGGATCGGCGTGTATCCGAACACGTTCCTCAAGAGGATGTCTCCGAGCGTGAACGAGTTGATCTCGGTCGTGAAGCAGGAGAAACAGATCCACGTGATGGTCACGGAGAATGGCGGCGGAACTTTGAATCGAGAGCCTTCTCCCCGCGCCAGCGGGGAGAAGGTGGCCGAAGGCCGGATGAGGGGCGATGCCTCCGTCAACCAGCAGGGAGGTGGGCGATGAACGTCCTCGCTCCACTCACGGCGGGTTGGGCTTCGGCCATCCTCCCGGAGATCATCCTCTGCATCGGCGGCATGATCGTCCTTCTGTGGGACGCGTTCGCGCCGCGCATGAAGGCTCTCCTGGCACCGCTGTCGCTGATCATCCTGATCGTTGCCGCGAACAGCGAGCGGTTCATCGGCGGCGGGACGTTCTTCGGCGGCACGTACGAGATCTCCCCGATCACGCGCGTCTTCGACATCACCTTCTTCCTGGCGGCGATGCTGACGACACTCTTCGCACGCGATTTCCTCGACCGCGAGGGGATCGAGAGCGGCGAGTTCTACGCGCTCCTGCTCTGGGGCACGGTCGGCATGATGATGATGGCCAAGGGTCTGGACCTTCTCATCATCATCCTCGGTCTGGAGATGCTCTCGATGTGCATCTTCGTGCTGGTCGGATTCGCCAGAAAGCTGCCCGTTTCCAACGAGGCCAGCGTCAAGTACTTCCTGATGGGGGCGTTCGCCACGGGGTTCGTCCTCTACGGCACGGCCTTGTTCTACGGCGCCACGCAATCGACGAACATCACGGTGATGGCGCGCTACTTCGCCACCTCCGACGGCTCGAACCCGCTGCTGACCATCGCCTTCGTGCTGCTGATGGCCGGCTTCGGCTTCAAACTGGCGCTCGCTCCGTTCCATCCCTGGGCGCCTGACGTGTACCAGGGCGCGCCAACGCCTGTGTCCGGCTGGCTCTCAGTGGCGCCGAAGGCCGCCACACTGATCGCGCTGGTGAGGCTGTTCACGGCCATGACCCCGGTGCTCCCGAAAGTCTCGTGGATGCAGCTGGTGGCCGTCCTCTCCGTCCTGTCGATGCTGATCGGCAACGCCGTGGCCATCGTGCAGCGCGACCTCAAGCGCATGCTCGCCTACTCCGGCATCGCCCACGTCGGCTACATGACCATCGCCATGCTGACCATGCGCGACGAGAACATCGCCGCCGTCGCCGTGTACACGATCGTCTATGCGCTCATGAACATCGGCGCCTTCGGAGTGGTCTCGCTGCTGTCGAAGAATCAGAACGATCCGCAGACGCTCGACGACATCGCCGGGCTCGGGTTCCGGCGGCCGTACTACGGCCTGGCGCTGGCCGTCTGTATGTTCTCGCTGGCAGGCCTTCCGCCCACCGGCGGCTTCGTCTCCAAGTTTTACATCTTCAAGTCTGCCATCGATTCCGGCCACACCACCATGGCGCTCCTCGGCATCCTGGCCAGCATCATCTCGGTCTACTACTACCTGCGCGTCGTCTACTTCCTCTACATGAAGGAGCCGGCCGAAGGGTTCGTCGTCGAAACCGTCGGCGACGTCTTCTCCGTCGGAGCGCTGGCCATCTCGATGATCGGCATTCTCCTCATCGGTATCTATCCGACTCCCCTGTTCAACATGGCAGGGGCGGCAGCAAGAGCGTTTCTGCAGTAAAGACGAATGGGATCCCGGACAGCCGTACGCGACGTCTCCGAGCTGACAACGGGCAGGTTGTCCGTTTACCTGCGCTGCCTCACGTATCTCGAATCGATCGGGCAGAAGACCGTCTCTTCCCATGAGCTCGCCGAGCGCTTCCACCTCAACTCGGCGCAGATTCGGAAGGATCTGGCCTGCTTCGGCGAGTTCGGAACGCGCGGGGTCGGCTATGACGTGACTCTGCTCAAGCAGCAGCTCGTGCGCGAGCTCGGCATCGACCGAACGCGCAATGCCGTGATCGTCGGCGCCGGAAACCTCGGCATGGCTCTCGCCGATTACCACGGCTTCAACAGCAACGGCTTCCACATCGTGGCCCTCCTCGACAACGATCCGGAGAAGCTGGGGCGAATCTCCCGCAGCGGCGTGCGCGTCCTCCCTGCAGACAAACTGGCCGACGTCATCCGCGAGCAGCAGGTCGCCATCGGAATCATCGCCGTCACCCCCGAGAGCGCACAGACAGTCCACGACGCGCTGGCCGATGCCGGCGTCGCCGCCGTACTGAACTTCGCCCCCGCCCAACTGCGGCTGCGCAGCGGCGTGAAGGTCAAGAGCGTCGATCTGCGCATCAACCTCGAGTCGCTCTCCTTCTACCTGAAGGGCGTCAAAGAGGGCTTCACGACGGAGTAGCAGACTGCGGACCGCAGACCGCGGACCGCAGCCACGTTGCTGGAGTTGCGGACGCGCTGCTGCGCGTCCCTACAGCGGCAGCAGAGCCTCGGCTTGTTCGGGTGCAACCCTCCGCCAGGTGATCGGGCCACGCCGTCGCACCGCGGCGGCAGCGCGGTAGCCCGGCAAAGGCTCGAACGAGTGAAAGCGCCATTCGCCGGCATCATCGAGCCGCGGATCACACTGAAGGACGGGCGGTTCCGACAGCTGGAAGCCGAAGTCGTGGAAGCCGAGGGAGAGGCCGAGGCCGCGCGCCTTGGCATAGGCCTCCTTGAGCGTCCATCGCGAGAAGAAGGTCTCCGGTTCGCCATCCCACGTTTGCAGTTCGGCAGGTGTGAAGACGCGGCGGGTCAGACCGGCCACGCGACGGAGATGGTCGATCCTCTCCACGTCGACGCCGATGTCATCGCTGCGAGTCACCGCCACGACGGCGATGCCTTCGGTGTGGGAGAGGTTGAATCGCAAGGACCGATCGCGCAGTTCCGGCCGCCCGTGTTCGCCGTGCACCATCTCGATCGAGCTCTCCTCGCGGCCGAGGTAGCACGCAAGCACCGAACGCGTGAAGGCGTGGGAGACGGCGTAGAGAATGCGGTGGCGCTCCGAGATGAGTCGCCGCGCCGCTTCGATCTCCGACGCTGTCAGCTGCCGGGCGATGCGCGGAAGGAGCTCCTCGAATCGCGCTGGCTGAACGGGCGCGATCCAGAGATCGACCACGTCATCGGAGAGCTCGATCATCGGGAGGGAACGGTACTACGTTCGAAGATGGTGCGGCTGGTCGCGGACGTGGCGCGTCCTGTCATGCTGAGAGGCTGTGGATGGCGGGGCGTGACACGCGCCAAGCCTGTCATCCCGAGCTGCCGAAGCCGCGGAGCGGCGGAGGACAGCGAGGGATCCCCGCACTCCCGGGGTGGCGGGGGATTCCTCGCCGCGCTCCACCCCTCCGGGGTTCCGCCGGCTCGGAATGACAGTGTCACTTCCGCTCCATCGGCC
>JADGOA010000201.1 GCA_017883215.1 Thermoanaerobaculia bacterium
GACACAGAGGACACAGAGAAAGAAAGACAGAAAAACGGTCTCTGTGCTCTCTGTGCCTCTGTGGTGAATTCGATTTCTGCACAGCCTCTGAGCCGGCTGGACCTAACGGAACAACGTCAATCGCGGCAGTCCGAAGCGCTCACGCACGGCGCGGCGCAGATTCGCTTCCTCGGTCCGCGCGCGGGTCTTCTCGTCGAGCTTCGCCTCGCCTAACACGCGCGACACCTGCCGGCGCAGCGACGACGATCCCTCCGCCGGAAGCGAGCGGAGGATCGCCTCGATCATCTCGTGCTCGAGCTCGATCAACCGCTCCTCGATCTTCGGCACGCTCCGCTCGCCGGCCAGCGCACGCAAGGGGAGCGCGAAGGAGCGAGCCGCTTCGCTGCCGGACGACTCCAGCTCCGCCGCGAGCGCCTCGATCGCTGCGACGGGCGATTCCTCCGGGAGAGACTCCCCGCTTCCGACGAGCAGCTCCCGACGCTCTTCCCACAACTCCTTCACCGCGTGCCGGCAGTAGCTCAGGCTGGAGATCACTTTCCGCCTGCCGCTGGCCTCGTTCTTCTCGAAAACGGCGTCGATGGCCTCGATCACGACAGGCAACGGCACGCCGTCGTCGCGCCACTTCTTCATCAGCGCCCAGTCCTTCGCCGACAGGACGAATGGCGTGCCTCTTCGCAGCGCAAAATGCCCCTCGATCTCGGTGAAGTAGTCGTCCCCTGACATCAGGGCGGCACGCTACCACGATGTTAGAATGACCGCTCTCTCCGGGAGAATCGTCCATGGAATCCGGCTCTCCGCGCGCGGAAGTCACCGTCTATTCGCCTCTCTTTTCGCCGTTCCGGCAAACGCTCGAGGCAGGAGCTGCGTCGATCGGCCGCGCATCTGACTGCACGATTCCGATCAAAGACCGCTATCTCTCACGCCGTCACGCGGAGATCGCTCGCGACGGCAGCGGCTGGGTCGTCAAAGACCTCGGCAGCGCCAACGGAACGTACCTGAATGGCGACCGAATCGAGGCGGAGACCCCCCTCAAGAGCGGCGATCGCATCCGCATCGGCGACACGGAGATCGTTTTCGTCGCCTCCGAGCACAGCACCGATCGACTCGCGGTCGCCGAAACGGTGACGAGCGCCACCATCGCCATCCCCGTCAACGAGACCGAGCCGCAGGACGTGGCCCGCCTGCAGACGCTCACCCTTCTGGCGCGCGAGCTCATCGAAGATCGCCCCCTCAGCGAGCTTTTCGGCTTCATCACGGAACGGGTCATGGAGCATCTGCGGCCCTCCCGCACCGCGATCGGATTGCTGGCCTCGGACGGAAAGTCGTTCATCAACGTCGAAGTCCGGCGCGCCGACGAGAGCGATACCTCCGAGCTGACCATCAGCCAGACGCTCCTCAAAGATCTCGTCCACGAGAAGCGCGCTCTCGCCTACACGGACGTGGGGCTGGATTCGAAGCTCAGCCAGGCGCACTCGATCAGCGCGCAGGGCATTCACTCCATCGTCTGCGCTCCCATGATGGTCGGCGACTCGGTGGCGGGCGTGCTGTACGTCGATTACCTCTTCAATCAGCGTTCGATCTCCGAAGAGGATGTGCGCCTCGTTGCGCAGGTAGCACGATTTGCCGCGATGAAACTCGAGCAGACGCGGCTCCGCGAGCAGGCCATCGAGAAGCGGCTCATCGACGAGGAGCTCAAGACCGCATCGATGATCCAGCGCCGCCTCCTTCCGGAACCGCCGCGGGACATCAGCGGCTATACGTTCGCGGGCACCAACCGCGCCTGCCGAAGCGTGAGCGGCGACTACTACGATTTCGTCGTGCGGCCGGACGGCCGCGTTTACTTCGTCATCGCCGACGTCAGCGGCAAGGGCGTCACGGCAGGCCTGATGATGGCGGGGCTGCAGGCGGCGTTCCGCATTTTCTCCAAGAGCGATCCTGATCCGGCAACCCTCGTGGCCGATCTGAACGCCGCCCTCAAAGAGAACCTCCCCCAGTCGAAATTCGTGACGCTCTTTCTGGGGCGGCTCGACACTGCCACCGGCCTCGTCGAATACGTCAACGCCGGCCACACGCCGCCGCTCTGCGTCTTTCGAAGCGGCGTCCACGAGCTGACTGAGACCGATCCGCTCCTCGGCGTGATCACGCACGCCGAGTACACGAACCGCCGGGTTCAGCTCGAGCCGGGCGACTCGATCGTCCTGTTCACCGACGGTGTGAGCGAGGCCGAGGATGTCGAAGGCACCCTGTTCGGAAGTACGGAACTGGCCGACAACCTCGCACCGCTCCATGGTGCAAGCGCCGACATCCTCGCGACGGTGGTCGATGCCGCGGTGCTGTCGCACATCGGCGACATCGAGGCGCTCTCCGACGACCTGACCGTGGTCGTGGTCAGCCGCGCGGCGGCAAAAGAATTCGGCGACGAGACCCTGATCGGGAAACGGCGCCCGATGAGCGCGTAGCCGGGTGGGCGGCGCACGTCCCGATTCGCGCGACCTGTACAACCCGCGGTAGGGCTTGGCTGCGCCGTGCCGAACTCCCGTGGCCGGGTGGTGGCTGTCCTGACGCGCGACCGACAACAGGTTCGGCACGGCGCAGCCGTGCCCTACGAAGGCCAATGTCCTCCGAGCACCGAGCACCGAAGTGGCCACCAGCCCCCGGATGATATCGTTGACGCATGACCCAGGACCGCCTGGACGCCAGCCTCGACATCGATCGGCGGCCGACTCTCGACATCGTCCACATCATCCAGGAGCAGGACGCCACGGTCGCTCGCGCCGTGGCGGGGGAAGCGGAGCACATCGCCCACGCCATCGACCAGATCGCCGAACGGATGTCGCACGGCGGCCGGATGTTTTACGTCGGCGCCGGGACGAGCGGCCGGATCGCCCTTCTCGACGCCTCGGAGCTTCCGCCCACCTTCGGCATCGATCCCGATAGGGTCCCGGTCCTCATCGCCGGTGGCGAGCGCGCCTTCCTGAATGCCGTGGAAGGGGCCGAAGACGACGAAGATGCGGCCATCGAGGCGATCAGCACGCGGGTGAAGGCCGAAGACGCCGTGGTCGGCATCGCCGCTTCCGGAACCACCCCCTACACCGTCGCCGCCATCCGGCGCGCGAACATGCTCGGCGCTCTGACGGTCGGAATCACGTCGGCGCCGAACACGCCTCTCGCTGCCGACGCCGACATCGCCATCGTCGCCGTCACCGGCCCCGAAGTGATCATGGGATCGTCGCGGATGAAGAGCGGCACGGCCCAGAAGATGATCCTCAACACGCTCTCGACCGGCATCATGATCCGCCTCGGTCACGTCCATTCGAACCTCATGGTCGACATGCCGGCCACCAACGAAAAACTCCGCAACCGTGCCGTGCGCATGGTGGAGCTGGCGGCAGGCGTCACACGCCCCCTTGCCGTCCAGGCCATGCGCGAGGCGGAAGGAAACGTCAGAATCGCCGCGGTGATTGCAAAGAAGAGCATCGGCGCCGCGGAGGCGCGAGCGCTCCTGACTCAGCACACCTTGCGAGAGGTACTCGAGCCGTGAACCGAATCGAGCGGCTGATCGACATCGCCGGGAAGGAACAGCGGGTCATCGTCGGCCTCATGTCCGGGACATCGGTCGACGCCATCGACGCCGTCATCGTGCGCATCGCCGGCCACGCCCCCGGCGCGGAGATCGAGAAGATCCGGTTCGAGAGCTTTCCCTTCCCGGACGACATCCGCCGGCGCATCAACGTTCTCTTCGACCGTAACAAGGCGCGTATCGACGAGATCTGTCATCTCGATTTCGTCCTCGGCGAGCTCTTCGCCGCAGCGGCGAACCGGATCGTCGCCGACGCCGGCATGAAGGCGGAGGACGTCGACCTCATCGCCGCGTCCGGCCAGACGATCTGGCATCGCCCACGACCGACTGCGGAGCCGAACACCGCCGGGGTGCCGTGGATCGGTCACGAGATCGCCACCCGCTCCACGCTGTCGATCGGGCAGTCGGCCGTCATCGCCGAACGCACCGGGATCATCACCGTGGGCGACCTCCGCGTGCGCGACGTCGCCGCGGGGGGGCATGGGGCTCCGCTGGTCTCTTACTTCGACTGGTCGCAGTTGCGCGATCCGAAGAAGGCGCGCGCCATGCAGAACATCGGCGGGATCGCCACCGTCACGTACGTCCCTCCAAACGGCGACATCGGCGACATCGTCGCCTTCGACACCGGCCCCGGAAACATCATCTCCGACTCGCTGACCTACATCTTCAGCGGACAGGAAGAGAGCTTCGACAGGAACGGCGAGCGGGCCGCGCGCGGACAGGTGCGCGAGGACGTGCTGCAGTGGTGCATGTCCGACCCGTATTTTCAGCTCAAGCCTCCGAAGACGACGGGGCGCGAACGCTTCGGACGCCAGTTCGCACGCCGCATGGCCGAGAAGTTCACCGAAGTATCGGGAGACGATCTCGTGGCCACGGCCACCGCCTTCACGGCGGAGAGCATCGCCCACGCCTACCGTGAGTTCATTCGCGAGCCGATCGACGAGGTGATCATCGCCGGAGGGGGCGCGCGCAACCCGGCTCTGCTGGGCATGTTGAGGGAGCGCCTGCCGGCGAGCGATGTGCGCGTCTACGAGTACCTGCAGGAAAAAGAAGCAATGGCCATGGCTCTCATCGCGAACGACTCCATAGCCGGGATGGCCACGAACGCCCCGTCGCTGACCGGCGGCCGGCCGACGATTCTGGGCAAGATCCTGCTATGAAGATCCGCCGGTTGTTCGGCCGCGCCTTCGTGGCCGGTGCCATCCAGGATGACACGCTGATCACGCTGCGCGACGGCGCCGTCGCCGAGGTGACGCAGTCCGCCACCGCCCCCGCCGACGCGTTCCGCACACGAGGCGTGATCGCACCGGGTTTCATCGACATCCACGTCCACGGCGGCGACGGCGCCGATTTCATGGATGCCGACCCGCAAGCGAATGCTCGCGTCATCGAATTCCACGCCCGCCACGGCACGACCGCTCTCGCCGCGACGACCCTCTCGGCCTCGCGCGCCGATCTGAAGAAGGCCGCGGGAGCCATCGCCAGAACCTCCTCGCCACGCGGCGCGGAGATCTGCGGCGTCCATCTGGAGGGGCCTTACATCAACCGCGGGCGCGCCGGCGCGCAGGACCGCTCATCGATCCGTCAGGCCGACATCGAGGAGCTGGGCCTGCTGATCGCCGCCGCGCCGGAGCTGCACTGGCTGATGACCCTGGCGCCGGAGATCGCCGGCGCCCGAGAGCTGATCGAGGAGTTTCGCGGCCGGGTCACCTTCTCCATCGGACATACGGAGGCCGATCACGCCACCGCCGTCGCCGCTCTGGAGTGGGGCGCCTCGCATTTCACGCATCTGTTCAACGCCATGACGCCGCTGCAGCATCGCGAGCCCGGCGTGGTCGGCGCCGCTCTGGCCTCTGCCGACGCCACCGCCGAGCTGATCGCCGACGGCATCCATGTTCATCCCGCCGTGCTGCGCATCGCCGTGCGGGCCATGCCGCACCGCATCGCCCTGGTCACGGACGCCATTCGCGCCTGCGGCATGCCGGACGGAACGTACAAGCTCTACGGCTACGACGTGACGGTCGCCGACGGCTCCGCGCGGCTCGCCGACGGAACACTTGCCGGGAGCGTCCTGACCATGTGCAGCGCCGTCGAAAACATGGTCGATCTGGCCGGCCTGCCCATCGAGCTCGTCCTGCCGCTGGCGACGGAAGTTCCGGCGCGCATCCTCGGCGTGCACGCGCGCAAGGGTCGCATCGCGCGCAAATTCGACGGCGATCTCGTCGTGCTCGACGAGAAGCTCCACATCGAGCATGTCTTCGTGCGCGGCGAAAAAGTGTCGTGACCTCCTGTGGCACGGACAGCCTTGTCTGTGCCCGCCAATGCCAAGCCGCACAGACAGGAGTGTCTGTGCCACAAGTCCCGGCGATCCTGTGGCACAGACACTCATCCTGTGGCACAGACACTCTTGTCTGTGCTTTGATGATTCAGGTCCGGCACCACACGCGCGTCACACACACAACACGATGAACTGGGAACGCCTCGACACCTACGCCCACCTCTCCGACCGCGCCGCCTCGATCCTTCTGGACGCGATTCGAACCGACCCTCACGCCGTATTGGGGCTGCCGACCGGCCGCACTCCGGTCGGAATGTACGACTGCGTGATCACGGAGTGCACCCACAACTACCACTGCTTCCGCGACGTCCGCACCTTCAACCTCGACGAGTACGTCGGCATCCCCCACGATCACCCGGGGAGCTACGCCGCGTACATGGAGCAGCACCTGTTCGAGTTCATCGACATCAACCCGGCCAACGCTCACATTCCGGACGGTGCAGCGCGCGACCCTCGAGCGGAGTGCGTGCGCTACGAGGCGGCCATCCGTGACGCCGGCGGCCTGGGATTGACCTTTCTCGGGCTGGGGAGAAACAGCCACATCGGCTTCAACGAGCCAGGCACCCCGTTCACCTCGCGGACGCGCGTGGTGGAGCTCAGCGAATCGACCCGTATCGCCAACGAAGATCTTTTTGCCGACCACAAGGTGCCGACGCGCGCGATCACCATGGGCATCGGCACGATCCTGGAGTCGCGGCGCATCGTCCTTCTCGCCAGCGGCGCGAACAAACGCGAGGCCGTCGAGCGCCTCCGCAGCGGCATAGTCGAGGAGTCCTTCCCCGCCTCGGCGCTGTGGGGACACCCCGACGTCACGGTGCTGGTGTCGGATTGAGATAGCGGCGTCCTCCGCCACCACCCAGCGGCTCCGGCGACCGGCAGGAGTGCGGACGTCCTCGTCCGCATCGATCGGACGTCCTCGTCCGATCGTTCTTCGCCGCACCTACCGCCGGACGCGGACGTCCGGCGGCTGGAGTTTGGCCGTGACCGCGCAGGTGTCATCCCTCGCTCACGCTTCTAATGACACGAGCCAAGCCTGCCATCCTGTAGGGGCGCGCA
>JADGOA010000202.1 GCA_017883215.1 Thermoanaerobaculia bacterium
CGTGCTCGTTCTGGACCTGCGCATGCCCCAGGGGGACGGCCTGTCCGTGATGCGGACCCTCCGTGCCGAGGGGCTGCCGACGCGCGTGGTCCTGCTCACCGCGACCATGGAAGACGACGAGGTCGTGGAAGCCGTGCAACTGGGCGTGTGCGGTCTGGTGCTGAAGGAAGCGGCCGCGGTGAAACTCGTCCACTGTGTGCGCGGCGTGAACGCCGGCGAGCGCTCGCTCGAGCCGGCTCTGGTCAACCGCGCCCTCGATCGTGTGCTCAAGAAGCAGGAAGCAGTGCGATTGACCGAGTCGCTCTCTCCGCGCGAGACCGAGATCGTGAAAATGGTCGCCGTGGGGATGCGCAACAAGGAGATCGCCAGCCGTCTGGCCATCGGCGAGGGGACGGTCAAGTCCCATCTCCACGCCATCTACGAAAAACTCGGCGTTCACGGCCGGGTGGAGCTGACCATGTACGCCTACGAGCGCGGGATGGTCTAGCTCGCCGTCTATCGTTCGATAGACCCCTTCCTAACCAAAGATCAATAGTAAACCTGCGCCCGAGAATTTAGGGTTATGTGTGGCAGAAGTGCCTGAACAGAAACCTATGAGCGACCTGTCTTCATTTGGTGCTTCGGAGCTCGTGGCGATGTTTCGCCAGCGTGCCGACGGCCGCCTCGTGGACTGCAACGCCGCCTGTGCTCGGATGCTCGGCTACGACTCGCGCGAGGAGTTGCTGAGCATCGGCTCGCTCGAATACTCGAACGCGTCGGACTTCTCCCTGGTCACCGCGGCGCTTCACGATCTGGGCAATCTTTCCAGCATCGAAGTGTCTGTCCGGAAGAAGGACGGCAGCGTGGCCTGGGTGCTTCAGAATCTCAAAGCGGGCGCCGACGCGAATCACGGCGTGATACTCGACGGGGCGATGTTCGACGTCACCGAGCAGCGGTCCGCCGTTCAGCGTTTCGAATATCAGGCTTATCACGATCCCCTCACGCAGTTGCCCAACCGCATGCTCTTCGTCGATCGAACCGGCGTGGCGCTTGCCCAGGCGCGGCGTCACGGGACTCCGATGGCGGTTCTGCTTCTGGACCTGGACAGCTTCGAGCTGGTGAATACCTCCTTCGGCCGCGACTTCGGCGACCGGCTGCTCAAGGCAGTTGGTGAGCGGCTGGGCGCCTGCGTTCGCGAAGAGGACTCGCTGGCCCGCTACGGCGACGACGAGTTCATGATCCTCCTCGCCAAGATGACCAGCGGGACGGATGCGGCCATCGCCGCGCAGCGCCTGCTCATCGCCCTGGCCCATCCATTCGTCATCGACGGCCGCTCGATCGAGGTCCACGCCAGCATCGGCATCGGCGTGCTCCCCGAAGACGGGACGGATGCCCATGCACTCGTCCGCGGCGCTGCCGAGGCCATGCTTCAGGCGAAGCAGCGCGGCCGGAACCGTTATCAGTTCCACGAGCCGGAGCTCAATGCCAGGGCGCTGCAGCGCGCGGCCATCGCCTCCAGCGTCAGAACCGCCATCGACAACAACGAGCTCGAGCTCTACTACCACCCTGAAGTCAACGTGCAGACCGGACGCATCGAGTGCATCGAGGCGCTGCTGCGCTGGCGCCATCCGCAGCTCGGCGTCCTCAGTCCCAGCGCTTTCCTCGATGCCGCCGAAGAGGGCGGCCTGGCCGAGCGCCTCGGCGTGTGGGTCGTCGGCGAAGCGTGCCGTCAGGCCCGCCAGTGGCACGAGGAAGGGCTGACTGACCTGCGCATCGCCGTCAACGTCTCCTCCCGGCAGCTCGGCGTCGGCGACCCCTTCGTCAAAGCCGTCGACCAGGCCCTCTCACGCCAGAAGCTGCAGCCCGGCTCCCTGGAGATCGAGATCGCCGAACAGACACTCAATTCGAACAGCCGCGCCGTCGATCTGATGAAGTCGCTCCGGGACCTCGGCATCCGCCTCACCATCGACGACTTC
Source organism: Thermoanaerobaculia bacterium (assembly GCA_017883215.1). Taxonomy (GTDB): domain Bacteria; phylum Acidobacteriota; class Thermoanaerobaculia; order Gp7-AA8; family Gp7-AA8; genus JAJXWV01. Next base: position 1,956 of record JADGOA010000202.1, read on the forward strand.
GGAACCGGCGGCGGCTCCTTCGTGCGGCTCAAAGGGATGCCCATCGACGCCGTGAAGATCGCGCCGTCGTTCGTCCATCACGTCACCGATCGCTCCGACGACGCGGCGATCGTCCGGGCCATGATCCTCATGGCCAAAGGCCTCGACCTCGGCGTGGTTGCCGAAGGCGTCGAGACCAAAGCGCAGCTGTCGTATCTGCTCGACCGCCACTGCGCCGACATGCAGGGATATTTTTTCGGAGCGCCCATGCCCGCTCCCGCACTGGCCGACATTCTGCGAATGCAGCAGCATTGACGGCGCAGCGCATTCTGGGTCCAGACAGAAACGACGGGGCGAGCCAAACGGCTCGCCCTTTCGTTTTGTGAGATTTGCCAGCGGTTGTCGGAGTGCGGGCGTCTCGCCCGCCGCGATCCGGCGTCCCGCGCCGGATCGCCATCTTTCGTGAAGTCGCCGGGCGCGGGACGCCCGGCGACGGCGGGCGAGACGCCCGCACTCCGGTGGCCTCGTCGTGGCTCCCCTCGAGTTCGTCTCGGAGCCAAAAAAAAGGGCGAGCCTTTCGGCTCGCCCTTCTGCGGTCCGCGGTCCGCGATCTGCGGTCCGCTGTCTAGTACATCCCGCCCATACCGCCGCCCATTCCGGCAGCAGCGGCCGCACCGGCGCCCTTGTCGTCTTCCTTGATCTCGGAGACGAGAGCTTCGGTGGTGAGCATCAGGCCGGCGATGGAGGAGGCATTGACGAGCGCCTGCTTGGTCACCTTGGCCGGATCGACGATTCCCATGGCGAGCATGTCGACCGGCTCTCCGCTACTGCTGTTTGCGTCGATGCCGAACGTGCCGCCCTTGGCCTTCACGGCGTTGAGCAGAACCGACCCTTCCAGACCGGCGTTGAAGACGATCTGACGGAACGGCTCTTCGAGTGCACGCTTGATGATGTTGATGCCCGTCTTGATGTCGCCCTCGGCCTTGATCTTGTCGATTGCGTCGATGGCACGGAGCAGGGCCACGCCGCCGCCCGCGACGATGCCCTCTTCGACAGCTGCCTTTGTGGCGTGCATCGCATCTTCGACACGCGCCTTCTTTTCCTTCATCTCGGTCTCGGTCGCAGCGCCGACCTTGATCACGGCCACGCCGCCGACGAGCTTGGCCAGACGCTCCTGGAGCTTCTCGCGGTCGTAGTCGGACGTCGTGTCGTCGATCTGCTGGCGGATCTGCTTGACGCGGCCGGCGATCGCTTCCTTGCGGGTCTTGTCGTCAGTGTCCGTGACGAGAGTGGTGTCGTCCTTGTCGATGGAAACGCGCTTGGCGTCGCCGAGGTCTTCCCACTTCACGTTCTCGAGCTTCACGCCGATGTCCTCGGAGATGAGTCGGCCGCCCGTGAGGATGGCGATGTCTTCGAGCATGGCCTTGCGGCGATCGCCGAAGCCCGGCGCCTTGACGGCGGCGACATTCAGCGTTCCGCGGAGCTTGTTCACCACCAGGGTCGCGAGCGCTTCGCCCTCGACGTCCTCGGCGATGATCAGGAAGGGCTTGCCCTGACGCGCAACCTGCTCGAGGATCGGCAGGAGGTCCTTCATCGAGGAGATCTTCTTCTCGTAGATGAGGATCTTGGCGGTCTCGAGGACCGACTCCATGCGCTCCGGATCGGTCACGAAATACGGCGAGAGATAGCCGCGGTCGAACTGCATGCCCTCGACCACTTCGAGGACCGTGTCGAGGCCGCGCGCCTCTTCAACCGTGATGACGCCGTCCTTGCCGACCTTGTCCATCGCCTGAGCGATGATGCTGCCGATCTCTTCGTCGTTGTTCGCGGAGATCGTGCCGATGTGGGCGATGTCCTTGCCTTCGACCGGCTTGGCCATCTTGTCGATCGACTCGACGGCAGCCTTCACGGCGATCTCGATGCCGCGCTTGATCTCCATCGGGTTCGCACCGGCGGTCACGTTCTTGATGCCCTCGCGGTAGATCGCCTGGGCCAGAACCGTCGCGGTGGTCGTGCCGTCGCCGGCGGTATCGGAGGTCTTGGAGGCAACCTCGCGAACCATCTGTGCGCCGGCGTTCTCGAGCTCATCCTTCAGCTCGATCTCTTTGGCCACGGTCACGCCGTCCTTGGTGATGGTCGGCGAGCCGAACTTCTTCTCGATGACGACGTTGCGGCCTTTGGGGCCGAGCGTCACTTTGACCGCGTCGGCGAGTTTGTTGACACCTCGGAGGATCGACTGGCGAGCCTCTTCACCGTAGGTAATTCGCTTTGCCATTTGTATCTTCTCCTTGTAATTCGCTGTTGCGTTCCCGTCATCCTGAGCGCAGCGAAGGGTCTCAAGATGCGCTCAGCGTCGCCTGAGATCCTTCGGCCGTCTGCGCGGTCTCAGGATGACGCGGCGCTGCGCCGCTACGCGTCACTCGACGATGGCGAGAACTTCGTCCTCGCGAAGGATGGTGTACTCGACGTCTTCGATCTTGATCTCCGTGCCGGAGTACTTGCCGATCAGGATCTTGTCGCCCTTCTTCACGTCGAGTTTGATGCGCTTGCCGTTGTCGTCGTACTTTCCGTCGCCGACGGCGATGACTTCGGCTTCCTGAGGCTTTTCTTTGGCGCTGTCGGGGATGATGATGCCGCCGCGCACCTGCTCCTTGACATCGAGGCGCCTGACCACAATGCGGTCATAAAGGGGACGGAGCTTGAGGTTCGTTGCTGTTGCAGTTGCCATTCGAAACTTCTCCTTTCGAGCTGTGTTTCCTTGAACTTACGGGATGGGTAACCCGTTGGTTTGTTGCCTTGCGGGGGGACTTGAGGGATTAGCACTCAAGCCTCGTGAGTGCTAACAATAGGTGCGACAGATTATTCTGTCAAGAGGCGTTCAGGGCAGGCTGTGCCGTGCCGGCGTTGGGCGGGGTCAGTACCGCTCGCGCTTGTCGACCACGTTCTGGAGCGGTTCGCCCCGGCGGTAGCGGCCGAAGTTCTCAACGAAGAACTGCATCGACCGCAGGTGCGAGTCGCTCGCGTGGTCCGCTGTATGTGGCGAAAGGAGCACGTTGTCGAGCTTCCACAGAGGGTGTTCGGGCGGGAGGGGCTCCTGCTCGAATACGTCGAGCGCCGCGCCGCGGATCCGGCCGGAGCTGAGCATTCGCGTGAGGGCCGGCTCGTCGACGACCGCTCCGCGGCTGATGTTGATGAGAACGGCCTCGCGCTTCAACCGTTGCAGCCGGGAACCGCTCAGCAGTCCGCGCGTTCGCGGCGTCAGCGGCGTGGAGACGACGAGGTAATCCGACTCGGCGAGGAGGTCGTCGAGCGCGTCGAGCGGGAACATCCGGGCGACGTCGTTCGGACGCTCGTCGTTCCAGTGCCGCCGCGTGGCGATGATGCGCATCCCCATAGCTGCCGCGCGCCGTGCCACTGCCCGCCCGATTCCGCCAAGGCCGACGATCCCCGCCGTCTGCCCCTCGAGCCGCGTCACGGTATACGGCTGCCAGAGACGCTCGTCCTGTTGCCTGACGAGCCGGCGAAGGTCTTTGGCGAACCAGAGCATGGCTGCGATCGCGAATTCGCCGAGCGCATCGGCGAAGACGCCGCGGGAGTTCGTCAACGTCACGTCGCCGGCGATCAGTTCTTCGAACATGAGCGGCTCGACGCCGGCGCCGAGAGCGTGCACCCAGCGCAGTCGCTTTGCCTGCGGCCAGAGATCGCGCAGGACGGTTCCATGGCGCGGCGCGAGCGCCACCACCTCCGCCTCCGCAATGTCGCGCGCGACCGTTTCGAGGTCTTCCGAGACCACGAGATCGACCCCCGCCGCGTGCTCGCGCAGCAGTGAGAGTCCGGCGAACGACTCCGGCGCGACGACGAGGAGCTTCACTGCCTGTTAACTCCACTCGCAAATGTACTCGCAGACGTCGGCGCCCCGGGCGCGGCACTTCGTCTCGATGACGCGGACGTTCTTGCCGCCGCACATCTCGATGGCCTTCTTGTGCCATCCGACGACGGTCAGACAATCGTGTTTCGAGAAGGTCTCGCTGTCGTGTGTGCGCAACGCCGCTTTCTTGTCGTCGAGGCGTTCGTAGGTGCGCCGGCCGGTGTCGTAGTAAGCCTGATAAATCTGGGTGGCACGGCGAAGCAGGCCGTGAGGATCGCGGTCGCTGATGAACGCGCGATGCGTGGATCCCAGATTGTGCGCCGCCGACTTTTCCCCCATCAGGACGAAGACGTTGTCGCCCATGGCCATCTCGGCGGCGATCGCTGTGTCGATGCGTTCGTTCAGCTCGAACGGATACCACGCGCCGACGAGAACGTGCGCACAGGCCTTCCGATCTTCTTCCGTGAGCCTCGCCAGCACACGGCCTGCGGTTTCCTCTCCGCCATTCTCGCGGACGAAGGCCAGCCGCGACTGGATCGCTCCGCCCTTGACCTTCCCGGCCGGGTTCTCTTGCATGCACTGCAGAATACTCCGATGACGTAGCGGATGCCCTGCTCTTCCAGGATCGAAGCGACGAGCGCAGCAATCGCGAGTGGATCGATTGGTGTCACGACGATTCCGCAGACCAGCCCCAGATCCGGCGCACGGTTTCGGCTCCGAGGCGACGGACCGCGAGCCGCAGCCGCAACTCGTCGTCGGTGGCGTCGGGATGCTGAACGCGCAGGCCGGCCAGAGCGAGGTCCTGAACCGCGAGCGTCAAGGCCGTCAGAATCTCGCCTTTGCGTTGCGGAGACATCGCACGCAGCAGGCCGAACTGCACTTCGTCTGCGCGGGCGCTCGTGTCAGAAGCGTGGCGGGTCATGGAGCGATGATAACTGCTTTGCTCGAAGACACGTCGCTTGCCGCGCCATCCGGTCGTCTTTCACCACAGAGGCACAGAGGACACAGAGAGACACACAGAGCTGGCTCGCTTCGCTCGCCCGCAACCGAACGGATGCAAAGAAGAAGCTCGCACCGCGGAGCGGTGCCAGAGGGTAGCCGGCGGTCGCCGCCAGGCGACCGCCGGAGTGCA
>JADGOA010000009.1 GCA_017883215.1 Thermoanaerobaculia bacterium
TCTGAACCGATCGCCGTAGGGCACGGCCGCGCCGTGCCGAACCCCCGCGGGCGGGCAGCTCGTTTCCCCCCACCCACGAGAGTTCGGCACGGCGCAGCCGTGCCCTACGGTAGTTTTCGCGCGTTGCGACAAACCGTAGTTCGTCACCCGCACACGAGAGCCGCCACTGACCTTGCAGGCAGGACGTAGAGCGCGAAGCGTTGGTGTAATCCTGAGCCACGCCATCGCGCGCGCACGACGCCTGAGAGCAGAAACTCTCAATCGAGACCCCCTCTCCCCACCCGCGGGGAGAAGGTGCCGAAGGCGGATGAGGGGCCGAGCCGGATCGCGGTCGAGTGCGCCATTAACCAGCGGCGCGAGCTTCGCGGGTTTGACTTCCCCGCCGCAGATGCAGCCTCAGAATCGAGATCGCCGCCGGCGTCACGCCCGGAATCCGGCTGGCCTGGCCGAGCGACGCGGGGCGGACGAACGACAGCTTCTCCACCATCTCGCGCGATAGTCCCGGCATCGAGTACGACATCGCGGCCGGAATCGAGATGTCCTCCTCCTCCCCCATCCGCGCCGCCTCCCGCTGCTGCCGCTCGATGTAGCCGGAGTAGCGCAACTGATTGACCACCCCTTCGCGCTCCTCATCGCTGAGCTCGCGAAAGGCAGCGGAGAATTCGGAGCAGACGCCGCGTTCCTCGCAGACGCCGACGATCCGCTCGACATCGAAATCGATCCGCTGCATCAACTTCGCGATCGTGCTTTGGGTGCTCAGCTCCAGCCCCCCTTCCGCCAGCCAGGCGACGGTCTCGCGGTCCGGATTGAGCGATGCGGATGACGCGACGCGCGCGCGTTGCGTCCGAGCGACCCGTGACGCGACCCGTCGCCTCCGCTCGTCATCGAGGACACCAAGGCGCTCCGCGATGGGCGAAAGGCGCTCGTAAACCGAGTCGCAGCCCAGCAGGAGCCGGTGCTCCGCGCGCGACGTGAACATCCGGTAGGGTTCTTCCGTCCCGTGCGTAACGAGGTCGTCGATCATCACCCCGGCGTAGGCCGCATCGCGGCGGAGGATCACCGGTTCGCCGCCCCGAAGCTTCTGCAGAGCGTTCATCCCAGCCATCAGCCCCTGCGCCGCCGCTTCTTCATACCCGGACGTACCGTTGATCTGGCCGGCAAGGAAGAGCCCGTCGACGTCCCGCACCTCGAGCGAAGCCGCGAGTTGTTGCGGATTGACGAAGTCGTATTCGACCGCATAGCCATACCGGGCGATGACGGCCTTCTCGAATCCGGGAAGCGAGCTTACGAGCGCGTCCTGCACATCCGGCGGCAACGACGTGGAGATGCCGTTGAGGTAGAGCCAGGGATGATCGAGCCCCTCCGGCTCGACGAAGACGTGGTGCCGCTCTTTGTCTGCGAAGCGGACAACCTTGTCTTCGATCGAAGGGCAATAGCGGGGGCCGGTGGCCTGGATCTGCCCCGAGTACATCGGTGCGCGGTGAAGGTTTGCGCGGATCAGGTCGTGAGCGGCGCCGCTCGTGTACGTCAGGTGGCAGAGCACCTGCGGCAGCGGCAGCGCGTCGGTGACGATCGAGAATGGCCGCGGCCGCTCGTCGCCCGGCGCCGGCGCCATCTTTGCGAAATCGACCGTCGTGCGGTCGACACGCGGCGGGGTCCCGGTCTTCAGCCGTCCGAGCTGGAGGCCGATATCGCGGAGCGAGTCGGACAACGTCTCTGCTGATGGCTCCCCGAAGCGTCCGCCGCGGGTTTTCACCTCGCCGGAGTGCATCAGGGCCCGAAGAAACGTCCCGGTGGTGACGATGACCGCCCGCCCCTCGAGGCGCGAACCGTCCTGCAGAATCACCCCGCCGACGGCGCTTCCGTCGACGATCAGCTTCGACACGGTGCCCTCGATAATGGTTACGTTCGGCTCGGCTGCGAGCAGCACCTGAACCGTTTTCGAGTAGATGTCCTTGTCGCACTGAGCGCGCGGCCCCTGGACCGCGGGGCCCTTGGATCGGTTCAGCACCTTGAACTGAATGCCGGCGCGATCGGCCGCTTCGCCCATGAGGCCGCCGAGGGCATCGATCTCTTTGACGAGGTTGCCTTTGGCGAGGCCGCCGATGGCCGGGTTGCACGACATCCGTCCGATCGCGTCCCGGATCATCGTCACGAGTGCCACGCGCAGGCCTCCGCGGGCGCAAACGCGAGCGGCCTCAGCCCCGGCGTGGCCCCCTCCGATGACGATCAGATCGACGCGATGATGCATGTTCCACGTGGAACAGAATGGTTGCGGAAGGTCATCCCGATTGAGGAGTTACTCAGTTGCTCAGTTACTCAGTGTCCGGCGATCGGCGGCGTGCGGGACCAAAACTCCGTAACTGAACAACTGAGTAACTCCTATTTCCCAATGCAGAACTTTGAAAAGATCGCTTCGAACAGCTCCTCGTGCGTGATCGCCCCCGTCAGCATCCCGAGCGCCGTCGAGGCGCCGTAAAGGTCGACCAGAACCACCTGCTCGTCGAGTCCGCTCTCCAGCGATGCGAGCGCTTCAGTCAGCGCGCCGGCGCACGCGTCGACAGCAATCCTCTGCCGTTCGTTGACGATCGTCGCCGCCGACTCCGGCGCAGCGAATCGCTCCCGCACCAGGCTGTCGAGCTTCGCCAGCAGCTCGCGAACGCCCGCTTCCGTCGCCACGCTGATGCCGGCGGCCGCCACCGGCGCAGGCACGAGATCGGTCTTCGTGTACAGCGTCAGCACGTCTCCACGGCCTAACCGCTCGATCTCCGCGCGATCCACCTCGGTCATCCCTTGCGACGCGTCGACGAGATAGAGAACGATGTCCGCCGCAGCAGCAGCCTGCCGCGCCCGCTCGACGCCGATCTCTTCGACCGCATCTCCCGATTCGCGCAGGCCGGCGGTGTCGGAGAGCGTCACCGGCAGCCCTCCGATCTCGATGGTCTCGCGAAGGATGTCGCGGGTGGTGCCGGGAATCGGCGTGACGATGGCGCGGTCGGTGCCGACCAGGCGATTCAGCAGCGTCGACTTCCCCGCGTTCGGCAGCCCCAGGATGACGGCATTGAGTCCGTGCGTCGTGGCGCGCCCGCGGCGATAGGTGTCGGCAAGCGCCCGACAAGCCTCGATCGCCTCGCGCACGAGGCGCACCGCTTCATCGCGTGCGATGAACTCGTAGCCCTCGTCGGAAAAGTCGAGGGCTGCTTCGAGCCGCGAGATCACCGTCAGCAACGATTCGCGAACCGCCTGCGCGGTCCGGCTGACCATCCCCTCGAGATTGTGAAGCGACAGTTTCGCCTGGAGCGGCGTTCGCGCGTTGATCAGGTCTGCGATCGACTCGGCCTGGACGAGATCGAGCTTTCCGTTCAACACCGCGCGTTCGGTGAACTCCCCCGGTTCGGCGATTCGCGCGCCCAGCTCGACGGCTGCCCGGATGAGACGCTCGACGAGCAGCGGATTCCCGTGCAGCGTGATCTCGACGAGGTCGTTCCCGGTAAACGAACGGGGTGACGCGTAGCGGATGGCGACGCACTCGTCGAGCTCTTCGTCGTCGTGACGGAGATACGTAAAGGTGGCGATGCGCTCATCCGGCAATGATCCGGAAAGGGCCGTGAGGATGGCCGCGCTCTGCGGACCGTCGATGCGGACGATGGCCAGCGCGCTGCGCCCGACCGGCGTCGCCGGAGCGACGATCGTGTCGAGCGCCGCGCCGTGGCTCACGGCTCGCCGGCCGTGGCGTCTGGCTGGACCGGACGCCGGATGATGGCCACGCGCTTGAAGAAGCCGTCGCCGCGCGATTCAGTCGTCACCTCCGCGTCGTCCTGCAACGCCAGATGCACGATTCGCCGCTCGACGGGACTCATGGCCGGCAGCAACTGCTCACGGCCGTCGCGCCGGACCCGATCGGCGATCTCCCTTGCGCGATTGCCGAGATCTTCCACGCGGTGCTGTTTGAACTCGCCGCAGTCGAACTCGATTTCCTTCTCCACCTTGCGGCCGACGAGAGCCTTGTTCGCGAGGACCTGCAGTGCGTCGAGAAGCTCGCCGTCACGCTCGACCAGACGACCGGTGTCGCTGCCGTAGAAGCGCACGCGGATCTGCTGCTCGTTCTCTTCAGTGCGCAAGGCGAGCTCGAGCCGCGCGAGATCGAACAGGTGATCGCACCACTCGCGCACCAGCTTCGCCGTTTCCGACTCCGGAGCCTGCTCCGGGGCATCTTCGACGAAGGCTCGCTCGAAGTCGCTCGGCTGCAGATCGTCCATGGGAGGGCGTCTCCGACCGCGACCCCGTTCCCCGCCATCTCTGCCGCGCGACTCCAAGCCGCCGCGGCCGCGATCTCCGCGCCCACGACCACCACTGCGCGGACCGCGATCACGATCGCCGCCGGCCGAGCGGCGGCCGGGCGACACCGGCGGTTCGGAATGCGGTGGTGCGACGGCCACCGGAGCAGCAGGCGGCGCTGCGGTAGCGAGCGGCGGCGCAGCCAGCTCTGTGGCCGAATCGTCGACGTCCGCCTCGATGACGACGCGCTTCATGCCGCCGAGGAATCCGCGTTTTTCCACGAGGATGCGATGGGTGATCTGAAAGCGCTCCACCCCCAGCGCCGCTGCAGCGCTGTTGAGCGCCTCTTCGAGATTGTGTCCTTCGAACCGCTGGCTCATCGACTCTCCGCGTCAGGCCTTCTGGATCTCTTCCGGATGGTCTTTCCAGTATTTATTCATGATCATCTGCTGCACGATCGTCAAGACGTTCTGCACCAGCCAGTAGAGCACGAGACCGCTCGGGAACTCCTTGAAGATCCACCCGAAGACGAGCGGCATGATCATGAACATGCGCTTCTGGGCGGGATCGACGGTGGTCGGCGTGATGGCCTGCTGGATGAACATCGTGGCCGTCATGAGGATCGGGGTGATGTAGTAGGGATCCTTCCCCGAAAGATCGTGGATCCACCAGATGAAGGGCGCGCCGCGCAGCTCGATGGCGCGCGAAAGGAGACCGTAGAAGCCCCACAGGATGGGCAGCTGCAGCACGATGGGGAGGCATCCCCCCATGGGGTTGATCCCCTCCTGCTTGTACAGCTTCATCATCTCGACGTTCATCTTCTGGCGCTGTTCGGGATCGCTCCGCGCCTTCTTGTACTTGTTCTTGATGGCCTCGGTCTTCGGCTGCACCTTCTGCATCTTCTTCATCGAGACGATGCTCTTGTGCTGCAACGGATAGAGGACGATCTTGATGATGATCGTCAGGACGATGATGGCGAACCCGTAGTTCTTGGTGTACGTGTTGACCCAGATCAGCGCCTCGAGCAGGAACCGGGCGATGAACCCGAAGAAGCCGTACTGCATGGTCGAATCGAGGCCGTACTTCTCGAGGATCTTCGACTGCTTCGGTCCGAAGAACGCCTGGCCGGCGACGCTGCCGTCCGGCGCGGCGTTCAGTCCCGCGTAGAGCTCTTTGCGGCCCGGGACTTTCGAATCGCCGCTCTTCACATCGATGCGGCGGATGATCCCGTCGCCCGATTTCGTCGGCTTGAGAACGGAGAGGAAGTAGTTGTCTTCGATACCGACGAACTGCACGTCCTCGAAGATGCTGACGCGGTCCGATTTCTCTCGGGCCAGGATTTTCAGCTTCCCTTCGCGCTGCACGACGCCGTTGCCGGTGGTGAAGAACTGCGTGTCTCGCTCGTCAGCAGAGAGCGTGCGGATTCCCGGTCCGAACATGACCCGGTATGGCGTGGCCGGAGCGACGTTCACAGCGAAGTCGAACTGGAACTCGGGGCCGATCCGAAAGGTCTTGGTGACGCTCACGCCATTCGCCGAGTAGCGGTAGTCGAGGGCGTGAACGTCCTTTTCCATCCGATCCGTCACGGCATACAGCGCCGTGTTCAGGCTCGTGGACAAGGCGGCATTGCTCGTTTCGATGGCGAAGGGATAGTCGCTGCGCTGCGGGTCGCGTGCCTTGACCAGCTCCACGAGCTCGCCCTTGTTCGTCTTGTATTTCTTCAGACGAAAGCTAATCAGCTCAGCGCCGCGATTTGAAAAACGGGCGATGAACTCGGGCGTATCGACGGTCGTCTCTTCCAGCCCGGCCGCGGCGATCGGCTGCGCGGGAACCTCCGGCTCATGCGACGAGACTGCCGGCGCCGTCGACGAAGAGGTCGTCGCCGCAGCCGTTCTGCTCTTCGTCGCCGCCGAGGTCGTCGCAGCCGTTTTCGCCGGCGCGGCTTTCTTCACGAGGTCGGGAAAGAGTTTCGGTGCGATCGCCGCCCATCCCCAGAGCAGCGCGATCGAAATCAGTACCGCGATGAAAGTTCGTTTTTCCATTTCACGGGACAGGGTCCCAACCTCCAGGATTGAACGGGTGACAGTGCGAGAGGCGGCGTACGCCGAGCCACGCCCCGCTGAAGAAGCCGTAGCGTTCGATGGCCTGCATCATGTAGACGGAGCAGGTCGGCTCGAAGCGGCACATGGGCGGCAGCAGTGGCGAGATGAGGCGCTTGTAGAGGCGGAGAAGGAAGAGAGCGGCCGCGCGCATGTCGCTGCCTCAAACCGGCCGCTCGCTGGGGAGGCGGGCCAAGAGGCGCGACAGGTCATCGCGATAGTCGGCAAATGACGCCTCAGCGGCGTTGGGCTTCACATTGACCACGATGTCGAGCCGCCGGTCATCGAGACCGAGGGGCTCTCGCTGGCGCCGGAAAACCTCGCGCGTCCAGCGCTTGAGTCGGTTGCGAACGTTCGCTTTTCCGAGTTTCTTCGTCGCTGTGATTCCCACGCGCGAATGCGGCAGGTCATTGCTGGCGAAGAAGACGACTGTATACCGGGAAAAAAGCTTTCGGCCCGTCTCATAGACCCGAAGAAACTCACGCCGTTTTGCGAGTCTCTTCGGCTTTGGCAGTGCCTCGGACCGTAAATCGGCGACTGCTTGTTCTTGCACGGGAGCGCCGGGCCTAGACGGCGAGACGCTTTCGGCCCTTCCGGCGACGGCGCGAGAGCACCGCCTGCCCGTCTTTGGTGCGCATCCGGACGAGGAAGCCGTGCGTGCGCTTGCGGCGGCGATTGTTTGGCTGAAAGGTGCGCTTCATGTCTAACCCTCTGAAAAGAAAGCGGTGAGTATAAACGCCGCGCCACTCTCGGTCAATCGGCGGAAGTAAAGCATCGGGCCAAACGGAATGCCAACTCGTGGATATTCCAAGAGTCCGCGAGCAGCCAGTGGCGAGCGGCGAGCAGGGGCTGGCGGAATCACGCGGGCGCCGGGTCACCGGGTGACCTGGCGCCCCGGACCCGCTGCCTGGCGATCGACGGCGACCCCTCGCGAATCGCGAACCAGGCACATCGCCATGTGCTTCGCCAAAGCCATTGCGCCACGACCTGTTTTTTGAGTAGACTCCGACCCCCGATCCTCCAGCTGGCTTTTCCACAACTGTGGAAAAGTTGTGGATTTTCAATGACATACGGTCGGTCCTGACAATGAACGTCTGGAACCAGGTTCTCACCCGTCTTGAGCAACTCATTGACAGGACGGAGTATGAGAGTTGGTTCAGTCCGACCCGCTTCGTCTCGCAGCGGGGTGACACGATCGAGGTCAGCGTTCCCACGCAGAGCTTTGTCGACGAGATTCGCGAGCGCTTCGGTGCGCAGATCCGTGCAGTCCTGAGCGAGCTCTCACCCGATCGCGTTCAGGTCCACTTCGTTGTCGAGGGTGATGAACTGCGTCAGGTTCCGGTCGTCACATCGCCAAAAGACGACCTGCCTGTTGCGATTTTCAACCCCCGCTACCGCTTCGGTACGTTCGTCGTCGGCAACTCGAATCAGCTCGCATACGCGGCATCGATGTCGATCGCCGAGAACCCGAGCGGCTCGTTCAATCCGCTCTTCATCTACGGTGGCGCCGGCCTCGGCAAGACCCATCTGATCCAGGCCATCGGTCAGCAGCTCCGCGATTCGAACCCGCGGATGAAGGTCGTCTACATGTCGGCGGACTCCTTCGTCACCGAGTTGATCGCCTCGATCCGATACGACCGCATGCAACTGTTCCGCGATCGCTATCGATCTGTCGACGCGCTCCTGCTCGACGACATTCAGTTCCTCGCCGGCAAGGAACGGACGCAGGAAGAGTTCTTCCATACGTTCAACGCTCTTTACGAAGCGCAAAAGCAGATCGTGTTCACCTCGGATGCTCCGCCGAAGGAGATCCCCACGCTCGAGGAGCGATTGCGATCGCGATTCGAATGGGGCTTGATCGCCGACATTCAACCTCCTGACCTCGAGACGAAGGTGGCCATCCTCCGCAAGAAAGCGGAAGAGAAGCGGCTCGATCTTCCGCACGAAGTGGCGCTGTTCATTGCCGAACGCGTGCGCTCGAACATTCGCGAGCTGGAAGGACATCTCAATCGCGTGGTCGCTTTCGCCTCGCTGACCGGACATTGCGTCGATATCGACCTGGTCAAAGAAGCGCTGAAGGATCTGCTGGCGAAAGAAGACAAGCCGATCACCCCGAACGAGATCCTGAAGGTCGTGGCGGCTCACTACGGCATCAAGGTCACCGACCTCAAATCGAAATCGAACGCGCGGCCGATCGCCTACCCGCGACAGGTGGCGATGTACCTCTGCAAGGAATTGACGGACCTCTCGTATCCGGAGATCGGAAAGCTGTTCAACAACAAGCACCACTCGACGGTGATGTACTCGGTCGAGAAGATCGATCAACTGAAAGACGACGATCAACAGGTCGCCCGCACGATCGAGATGCTCGGAAAACAGTTCCGCTGATTGCTTGTGGCACAGTCACTCTGTGCGCTTCCGAGCTCAAACCTGTACGGATCCGAACCCGCATAGACAAGAGAGCCTGAGCCACAAAAGCTCGCTTGCACCTCACGAAAACGATTTCAGCAGCTCTTGCGGAAAAGCCGGTCGAAAAGCTGCGGAAGAATGTCCCGGCCGTTCAGGCACCGGAAGCACCTGCGGAAAACGCCGCCGTTCTCCTGCGGTTTTCCTCAGCGAAACCCGCAGTTCGGAAGCACCCAGAACTGCTATACTTTTGAAACCTTTGCAGCGTGTCCCCGAGTTTTCCGAGCACATCTACTACCACTACCACCAATAAGATAAAGACAGGGTTCTAAGGAAGAGACATGGAGCTGACGGTCGCAAAAGCTGATCTTCAAAAAGAGCTGCAGCTTTGCCAGGGCATCGTCGAGAAACGGTCGACGATCCCGATCTTGTCGAACGTCCTTCTGAAAGCGGCCGACGGCAAGCTCCAGATCGCTGCAACGGATCTCGACGTGACGATCCTCAGCTCATGTCCGGCGCGCGTCACCACGCCGGGAGGCGTGACGATCGAGGCTCGGCGCCTGTTCGATGTCGTGCGATCGCTTCCCGATGACGACGTTCACATCACCAGGCAGGAAAACAACTCGCTCCTCATCGAGTCCGGAACAGCCAAGTTCCGTCTGCTGGGGCTTCCTGCAGAAGATTACCCGACGCTGCCGAGCGTCGACGTGAGCAACTCGATCAGCGTCTCGCTCGAAGAGCTGAAGACCATGGTGGGGAAAGTTCGCTTTGCCATCACGCACGAAGAGACGCGATTCCAGCTCAACGGCGCACTGCTGAAAGTGCAGCCGAACAAGATGGAGATGGTGGCCACGGACGGTCACCGCATGGCTCTGATCAATTTCCCGAAAGGCAACGGGAAAACGACAGCGGGAACCGACCTGACGATTCTGATTCCGCGCAAAGCGCTCGACGAGATCCTGCGCCTGGAGAGCGGCGAGGAAGGGACCGTGCAGTTCGGCGTCTCGGAGAACCAGCTTTTCTTCGACGCCGGAGATCGACGGCTGATGGCGCGCATGATCGACGTCAACTTCCCGAACTACATGGAAGTGATCGCCCGCGACAACGACCGCCACGTCATGATCGACCGGGAGAGACTGCTTTCGACGATCCGCCGCATCTCGCTCGTCGCGAATGAGCGAACGCGAGCAGTGCGCTTCGACTTTGCGCCCGGGAAGCTGACGGTGTCGTCGACGAATCCGGAGCTCGGCGACGCGAGAGAGACCGTTCCCATCGACTACGCCGGCAACCCGTTCTTCGTCGGCCTGAACGCGGCCTATGTCACCGATTTTCTCAGCGCCGTCGACACGCCGAGCGTTTCGCTCGACTTGAAGGACGAGAACAGCCAGTGCATCGGCCGGCCGGCCTCCACTTCGGAAGATCTTCCGTACGACTACCTCTACGTCGTCATGCCGATGCGGCTGGCTTGAGGGGCAGCGCGCAGCCGGCGGTGCGCAGTGGGTCTCGCTGAACCTTCACTGCGCACGACCCACTGCGCGCTAACATGATCCTTCAGAGTCTGACCACCGATGCCTACCGCAATCTCGCTTCCGGAGAGCAGGGCTTTCATCGCTCGGTCAACATTCTCGTAGGCCGCAACGGCCAGGGGAAGACGAACCTCCTCGAAGCGATCTACTTTCTGGCGACGACCAAGTCGTTTCGCACGTCGAAAGTGGCCAGCCTCTTCCGCTTCGACTCGCCGAACATTTACGTGGCGGGGCATCTCCAGCGGAACGGAATGACGCGCACGCTCTCGGTGGGCCTGGAAGCGGGCGAGACCCGCCGGCGCGTGCTCATGATCAACGGC
Source organism: Thermoanaerobaculia bacterium (assembly GCA_017883215.1). Classification (GTDB taxonomy): domain Bacteria; phylum Acidobacteriota; class Thermoanaerobaculia; order Gp7-AA8; family Gp7-AA8; genus JAJXWV01. The sequence continues at coordinate 10,630 of JADGOA010000009.1, forward strand.
GAGAAGGTGACGCTGCCGGCCTATCTGAACGCCATGAGCGTCTTCGCGTACTCATCGGCGCGGCTGGACATCCTTCGCGGCGCTCCGGAAGAGAAACGGCGGTTTCTGGACCGCGGAATCGCAAGCGTCAATCCGGCATATCTCGAGCAGCTGACACGCTACGCGCGCGTCCTGAAGCAGCGCAACGCGCTTCTGCAGTCGATAGCGACGGGCGATGCCGCCGCCTCGTCGCTCGAGGCCTGGAACGACGAATTCGTCCAGGCCGCGGCGGTGGTGGATCACGCCCGGCGAGCGTACGCTGGCGACATCAGCAGGGAGTTCGCGCGCGTGGTCGCGGAGCACGGCTATCACGTGACGAACCTGCAGGTGGACTACCGTAGCGGCGGCGACGAAGAGCAACTGCGCGTGACCCTCGCCAGGCTCCGCCGGGAAGAGATCCGCGCGCGGATGACGCTGACGGGTCCGCAGCGGGACACGATCGAGTTTCTCGTCGACGGCCGCCCCGCGCCCGAGGTGCTCTCCGGCGGAGAGCAGAAAATGATCGTGCTCTTCCTGAAGTTCGCGAAAGTGGACCTGTTCCGGCGGCGTTTCGACGAGCCGCCGCTGTTTCTTCTCGACGATATCGACGCCGAATTGGACCTCGAAATCCTGCAGCGTCTGCTGGCTCGTCTGCCGGCTGCGACCCAGGTTTTCGCGACGTCTGCAAAAGAGGTATTTCTAAAGGCGTTGGAGGCCGGTCCGCATCGCCGTTTAACCTTTGAAAACGGACGAGTTACGGCAGCCCGAGATTTCGCCTGAAACGGGCATTTTGCGCTAAAATACGGTGTTCTGATCTGCGTTGAAAAGCACTCGAATTCCGGCCGCCGGGATGGCGCCCGCTCCCCCGAGCAGCTGAACCCGAAAAAGCACGTCTAGAAAGCTCATCGATGGCAGAAGACTACAAACTCGACCAGGGGCCGGATGGCGATCCTGTCAACGCCGACGGCACCCCGGCGCTGCATTACACGGCGGAAGACATCAAGGTACTCAAGGGCCTCGACGCCGTGCGCAAACGCCCCGGCATGTACATCGGCGACACCGATGACATTTCCGGCTTGCACCACATGGTCTACGAAGTCGTGGACAACGCTGTCGACGAGGCGCTGGCCGGATACGCCGACAGGGTCCAGGTCACGGTGCACGTCGACAACTCCGTGACCGTGGAAGACAACGGCCGCGGCATTCCGGTGGACATGCACAAGGAAGAGGGGCGCAGCGCGGCGGAAGTCATCATGACGGAGCTGCATGCCGGCGGAAAATTCGACAACAACTCCTACAAGGTCTCCGGCGGTCTTCATGGCGTCGGCGTCTCGGTCGTCAACTTCCTGTCGGAGTGGCTGGAGCTGGAGATCCACCGCGACGGTCACGTCTGGCGGCAGCGTTACGAGCGCGGTGTTCCGGTCGTGCCGATCGAACGCGGCGAAAAGACGAGCCGGCGCGGCACGCGCGTCACCTTCAAGGCGGACTCGCAGATCTTCTCCGTGTCGGAGATGAATTTCGAAACGCTCACTCAGCGTCTGCGCGAGCTGGCGTTTCTCAATTCCGGCGTGCTGATCTCCATCCTCGACGACCGCACCGAGAAGAAGCACGACTTCTGCTACCAGGGCGGCATCGTCTCGTTCGTGAAAGATCTGAACAAGAACAAGACACCGCTGATCGAGCAGCCCATCTTCATCCGCGACGAGCGCGATGGCGAGGCCGTGGAGATCGCCCTGCAGTGGAACGAGGGCTACACCGAGAACATCTACTGCTTCACCAACACGATCAAGAACATCGACGGCGGCACGCACCTGGTCGGCTTCAAGGCCGCGCTCACGCGCACCGTCAACAAGTACGTCGCCGACAGCGGCGTTCTCGACAAGCTGAAGATGTCGCTCGAAGGCGACGACGTCCGCGAGGGTCTGACCGCAGTGGTCTCCGTCAAGGTCCGCGACCCGAAGTTCTCCTCGCAGACGAAGGACAAGCTGGTCTCGTCGCACGTGAAGACGTGGGTCGAGCAGGTCATGAACGAGCGGCTGGCCGAGTATTTCGAGGAGAACCCGCGCGAGGCGCGGCGGGTGACCGACAAGATCGTCGACGCCGCCCGGGCCCGTGAGGCGGCGCGCAAGGCGCGCGACCTGACGCGCCGCAAAGGGGCGCTCGACTCAGCGGCACTCCCCGGAAAGCTGGCCGATTGCCAGGAGCGCGATCCGCGCTTCTGCGAGATCTACTTCGTCGAAGGCGATTCCGCGGGCGGCTCGGCCAAACAGGGACGCGATCGCCGCTTTCAGGCGGTCCTCCCGCTGAAAGGGAAGATCCTCAACGTCGAGAAGGCGCGCCTGGACAAGATGCTCTCCTCCGAGGAGATCCGCCTGATGATCACCGCCCTCGGCACCGGCATCGGCACCGGAGACTTCGACGTGGCGAAGCTCCGCTACCACAAGATCATCATCATGACGGACGCCGACGTCGACGGCTCGCACATCCGCACGCTCATCCTGACGTTCTTCTTCCGCCACATGCGCGAGGTCATCGACCGCGGTCACCTCTACATCGCCCAGCCGCCGCTCTACAAGATCACGCAGGGCAAGAAAGACACGTACCTGAAGGACAACGCCGAAAAATCGCGTTTCCTCCTGAACCGCATCGCCGAGGTGGTGAGCGTGTCGCCGCGAGGCGGGATGCCGATCACCGGCGAAGCGCTGATCAACATGCTCCAGCGGATGGAGGAGTACGCGGGCCACGGCCGCAAGCTCTCCTCGCGCGGCGTCCCTCGCGCGGCTATCGACGTCCTCTTCGCAATCGGCTTCACCGATCGCTCCTCGTTCGCCGATCTGCAGATGATGACCGCGCTGGAAACGGGGCTGACGAAGGCCGGCTTCGATCACGTCCGGCAGCTCACGGACGAGGAGACCGAGACGCCGTACGTGCAGTTTGCCGTCGGCGGCAACGGGACCGGCAAGCGCGTGATGATCAACACCGAAACGCTCTCGCACTACGAGTTCCGGCAGATGAACAAAGCCTACGAGCAGCTGGCCGGATTGGGCCTGCCGCCGTACACCGTCATCCACGGCGAGGAGAAGGCCGTCTACACCGACGTCGACGAGCTGCTCGAGCAGATTTTCAAGCTCGCCGAGAAGGGGCTGACGATCCAGCGCTACAAAGGTCTGGGTGAGATGAACCCCGAGCAGCTCTGGGACACGACCATGAATCCGGAGACGCGCCGGCTGCTGCAGGTGACCATCGAAGACGCTGTCGGAGCGGAAGAGCTGTTCACCATTCTGATGGGCGATCAGGTCGAGCCGCGGCGGGTGTTCATTCAGGACAATGCGTTGGAAGTGAAGAATCTCGATATTTGACTAGGGGGGTCGGTGGTCAGGGGTCGGACGCGAGCTGCTCGATCTGGCCCCCGACCCCCGACCCCCGAAAGCGGTTTTAAACCAAGAGTCTTAAACAATCACGATAAATATGCCTGAATTCGACTACACCGGCCACAACGAGCAGCGCGTTCCCGTCAACATCGAAGACGAGATGCGCAAGTCGTATCTCGACTACGCCATGTCCGTCATCATCGGACGTGCGCTGCCCGACGTTCGCGACGGGCTCAAGCCCGTGCACCGCCGCATCCTCTACGGCATGTACGAGCAGGGGAACACGGCCGGCAAGGCGTACAAGAAATCGGCGCGCATCGTCGGCGACGTGATGGGCAAGTTCCACCCGCACGGGGACAGCGCCATTTACGACACGATCGTGCGAATGGCGCAGGATTTCTCGATGCGCTATCGCCTGGTCGACGGGCAGGGGAACTTCGGCTCCGTCGACGGCGACAATGCCGCGGCCATGCGCTACACCGAAGTGCGCCTGACGCGCCTCGCCGAAGAGCTGATGCGGGACGACATCGACAAGGAGACGGTCGACTGGATCCCCAACTACGACGGCTCGCTCAGCGAGCCCACCGTCCTTCCGGCGAAGTACCCGAACCTGCTCGTCAACGGCTCCTCCGGCATCGCCGTGGGCATGGCCACGAACATTCCGCCGCACAACCTCGGCGAAGTCATCGACGCCAGTCTGATGATGATCGAGCACCCGCACGCCACGTGGAAAGAGCTGATGACCGTCCTTCCCGGGCCTGATTTCCCGACGGGCGGCTTCATCCACGGCCTCGACGGGATCCGCTCGGCCTACGAGACCGGCCGCGGCATCATCCAGGTTCGTGCGCGGGCCGGCATCGAGACCACCCGCAAAGGCGACAGGCAGCAGATCGTCGTGACGGAGATCCCGTACATGACGAACAAGGCCCGCCTGATCGAGAAGATCGCCGAGCTCGTGCGCGACAAGCGCATCGAAGGGATCTCCGATCTGCGCGACGAGTCGGATCGCGACGGCATCCGCGTCGTCGTCGAGCTGAAGCGCGCGGAAGTTCCGGAAGTCGTCCTCAACAACCTCTATCGCAACACCCAGATGCAGACGACGTTCGGGATCATCTTCCTGGCCATCGTCAACAACAAGCCGGAGGTGATGGACCTCCCCACCATCATCCGGCACTTCATCGAGCACCGGAAAGAGATCGTCGTCCGGCGCACCCGCTTCGACCTCCGCAAGGCCGAAGAGCGCGCGCACATCCTGGAAGGGCTGGTCAAAGCGCTCGACGTTCTCGACGAGTTGATCGCGCTCATTCGCGCCAGCAGCACGCCCCCGGACGCCAAGAGCGGACTCATCGCGCGGTGGCAGTTCACCGAGGTCCAGGCCCAGGCCATCCTGGACATGCGCCTGCAGCGCCTCACCGGCCTGGAGCGCGAGAAGATCATCCAGGAGTACGACGAACTGCTGAAGCTGATCGCCAGGCTCAAGGAGATCCTCGCCTCCGAGCCCCAGGTCCTGTCCATCATCTCGGACGAGCTGAAGGCGATCAGGGAAGACTACGGCGACGCGCGCCGCACCGAGATCATCCCGGAGGCACACGAGATCTCCATCGAGGACATGATCGCCGACGAAGACATGGTCATCACCGTGTCGCGGGGCGGCTACATCAAGCGCTCGCCTCTGTCGCTCTATCGCTCGCAGCGCCGTGGCGGGAAGGGCCGTATCGGCATGCAGACGAAAGAGGAGGACATCGTCGAGCACCTCTTTGTGGCCTCCACGCATGCGTACGTGCTCGTCTTCACCGACCGTGGGCGGATGTACTGGCTCAAGGTCCATCAGATTCCCGAGGTCGGGTCCAACGCGCGAGGCAAGGCCATCGTGAATCTCCTTTCCGTCGAATCGGGCGAAAACGTTCGCGCGCTTCTCACCGTGCGGGACTTCACCGATGCCAAGTACGTGGTCATGGCCACGCGCGCCGGCAAGATCAAGAAGACCGAGCTTGCGGCCTTCTCGAACGTGCGCACCTCCGGCATCATCGCCATCGACATCAACGAGGGCGACGACCTGCACAGCGTGCAGCTGTCGGACGGCAATTGCGAGGTCTTCATCGGCACGCACAACGGCATGGCCATCCGCTTCCACGAATCGGACGTCCGCCCGATGGGACGCGGGGCGGCGGGCGTGAAGGGCATCACCCTGCGCGACGGCGATCACGTGGTGGAGATGGACGTTCTTCCCGAGAGCGCCGAAGGACGCGTGCGCGCCCAGGTCAAGGCGGCAGACGGCAGCGAGGAAGAGCAGCCAGCCGACACCCTCGATGCCGAAGCCTCATCCGACGAAGAATCGGAGGAGATTCTCGCCATCGACGACGCCGGACAGGTACTCACCGTCACGGAGCGCGGCTTCGGCAAGCGCACTCCCGTCACGGCTTACCGGCTGCAGTCCCGCGGCGGGATGGGAGTGACGAACATCAAGGTGACGGAGAAGAACGGCAAGGTCGCGGCCATCGCGCATGTCCGGGGAGACGACGAGGTCCTGCTCATCACCGAACAGGGGATGATCATTCGCTTCGAGTGCTCGGGCATCCGCGTCATCGGACGAAGCACGCAGGGCGTCAAGCTGATCAACATCGACGAGAACGATCGCGTCGTCGCTGCGATCAAGATCATCGAGAACGACCAGGCCGACGAGGATGGCGCTGCGGGTGAAGGCGAAATCGAGGCCGAGCCAGCCCCTGATGTGACCGACGATACGGTGCACTGAAGCGATCACACGCTACCGACAGGCTCTACAATCAGCCATGCGCACCGTATCGCGCGAGCGAACCAACCGTCTCGCCCGCGAGCTCCTCGAAAACCTTCTGCGTGGCCGCTCGGTCACGTTGCTCAAGGATCGCGACGTCGTGCGCCAGTCCATCGTGCAAGCGCTCAGCGACGAGTTCAAGCGCGAAGAGGAGCGCGAAGAAACCGTTCGTCGCCGCATGGCCTCGGTCCGTAAAGGCCCCCCTCCAGGGTCGCGAGAATGGGAGCAGCTCTTCCGCAAACTGATGGAGGAGGAGTATGTGCGCGAAGGCGTGGAGAGCTAGTCGAGACCTCAGCGCTGCTCGGCCCGGCTCTCGTCCTCGGCTGACTCGTCATTCCGCCCGAACGAAGCGGTGTCGTCGTCGTCGCTGATCATTTCGCGCCAGCGCTGCGCCTTCATCCGCTCGAAAATGCCGCCGGCATGTTCCGCCGGAATCCAGCTGTTGCCGCCGCATTTCGGGCAGCGGCCGCGGAAGGCGATGTTCTTGCCGCAGTCGGGGCAGATGATGACGAAAGAGTGCGAGAGCTCGAATTTCTGCTCGGCCTCGGCATCGAGGCTGTTGAGAAACGAAGCAAGATTCTGAAAAGTGTCTTCGAACGACATTCTGCTGCTCGGGTGGCAAAAACTGCACAGGACGTGCCCATGGTCCGGACCACAGACCGCGGACCGCAGTTCGTGCGCCATGCCCGAACAGAAAGACTTGGTTTTCAGTCCGCGGTCCGCGGTCTGCGGTCTGCCCCTCAGATCCGCATCACGTCGAACTGCTCGTGGTGCAGCGAGTCGTCGGTCTTGAAGACGAGGTGAATTCCGAGGTTTTCTTCGAGCTCCTCGAAGATCGGATCGCCGGCATGGAGCGTCCCGTAGATGATCGGGTTCACGCGGACGATGACGTCCTGCCCTTCGTGGAAATCGCGGACCTTCATGAGCTCACGCCAGATCTCCAGCGCGATGGTGGTGTTGGACTTGATCCGGCCGCTCCCGCCGCAATAAGGACAGGCCTGCGTCAGGGAGCGCTCCAGGCTCTGGCGGACCCGTTTGCGCGTCATCTCGATCAGGCCGAACTCGGAGATCTGCAGGATCTTCGTTTTGGAGCGGTCCTTCTTGATCTCTTCCTCGAGCGTCTCGAACAGGCTGGTGCGGTTGTTCAGCTCTTCCATGTCGATGAAGTCGAGGACGATGATCCCGCCCAGATCGCGCAGCCGGATCTGCCGCACGATTTCCTTCGCCGCTTCGATGTTCGTACGAAAGACCGTCTCCTCGAGGTTCTTCTTGCCGACGTACTTTCCGGTGTTCACGTCGATGGCGACGAGAGCCTCGGTCTGGTTGATGACGATGTAGCCGCCCGAGCGCAGCCACACCTTCGACTTCAGGGCCTTGGCGATCTCCGGCTCGATGCTGAAGTCCTCGAAGATCGGCTCGTCCCGGCGGAAGAGGCGAACCCGGGAAACGAGCGTCGGCTGAATGTGGTCGAGGAACTCCACGATGCGCTGATATTGATCGACTGAATCGACCCAGACGCTCTTGAACTCCGGCGTCAGCACGTCCCGGATGGTGCGCAGCACGAGATCGAGGTCGTGGTGAATCACCGAGGGCGCGGACGATTTCTCCGCCCGGCGTTTGATCTGCTCCCAGAGGTCCGTGAGGTACTTCAGATCGCCGAGGAAGTCCTCTTCGTTGTGTTCCTCGCCGGCCGTACGGACGATGAAGCCGCCCTGTCCGTGCGGACGGATGCGCTCGAGAATCTCCTTGAGGCGCGTGCGCTCCTCTTCGTTTTCGATTCGCCGCGAGACACCGATGTGCGAAACCGTCGGCATGTAGACGAGGTATCGACCTGGAAGGGTGACGTGGCTGGTGATGCGTGCGCCTTTGCCGGCGATGGTGTCCTTGGAGACCTGCACCACGATCTCCTGCCCTTCGCGGAGCAGGTCCGAGATGGAGGCCTCGTTGCGTGCGGGAGGAACGTCGTCGAGGTGCAGCTCGTCCGGGGCCTCGCTCTCGAACTCCTCGAGATCCTCGATGACGTCGGAGACGTAAAGGAACGCGTCGCGTTCCAGCCCGAGGTCGACGAAGGCGGACTGCATCCCCGGGAGGACTTTGGTCACCCGTCCTTTGTAGATGTTCCCGACGATGGTGCGGTGGCGCGTGCGCTCGACCCAGAGCTCGACGACCTGCCCCTCGTCCAGCACAGCGATTCGCGACTCGTGCTTGGTCGCATTGATCACGATTTCCCGCGACATGTGGGCGCCGATTGTAACCGCCCCCGCCCACACGGGCATGAGGCATGAGGCATGGGGCATGAGTTTCCCCGGCCCGGTCATGCGTCATGCCTGGCGCAGCCCTCGTGTAAACTCCCGGTGCACATGGCGAAGATCTACTTCTCCGGGTCAATCACCGGAGGTCGTGGCGACGTGCCGCTGTATCGCCGTATCGTCGAAACGCTGGAGTCCGCGGGGCACCGCGTTCTGGCTGGAGTGGTGACGGCGATGGACATCACCGCCGCGGGCGAGGCGATCGACAACGTCGCCATCTTCCAACGCGATCTGGAGTGGATCCGCGAAGTCGCCGAGAGTGGTGGCATTCTGGTCGCGGAGGTGTCACAGCCGTCGACCGGTGTGGGCTACGAGATCGCCACAGCGCGGTACCGCTACGGCATCCCCGTGATCTGCCTCTACCGCCCGGCATATACGAAGCGCTGCACCGCCATGGTCAGCGGCGATGCCGCCATCGAAACCATCCAGTACGAGGACGCCGGCGTCGATTCGATGCTGGCCCGGCTCATCCGTGCAATCGATGGGGCCGATACCTCGCGCCAGACGGCGCTGCGCGAATAAACACCCCGGTTGGGGCGTTACGTGCCGGTGCCTGTTGACGCCGTCCCGCAGCATTGGTATTTTGCGGCGCCTTTCTGCAGTATTCCGGCATAGCTCAGTTGGTAGAGCAACGGACTGTTAATCCGTGGGTCGTAAGTTCGAGTCTTACTGCCGGAGCCAGCTGAATCAACAACTCACGCCACCACTTCGGTGGCGTGTTTCTGCAGGCTTCCCCTGCTGTCATTTGGTCAGCGTGTTCGCCTTCCTTTTCACAGGAAGCGGACTTTCAGCAGCCGGGTGCGTGATCGTGCGGCCGTCAGCGGCGGGATACTCGTACAGCTCGGGATTCGTGTCAGGGTTCTTGCGTATCCACTTGTTCTTGTACAAGTCGCGATCAGCCGCTTCAAGGATCTGCTCGACGGTCGGTGAGTCGAGCAGCTTCGATGTTCCGATGCCGACGCTCGCACTGATCGTGACCTCCTGCGCTCCGACGCGCCAGCGCAAGGCCTCGATGCCTTTCGTCAACCTGCGCGCGAGCCCCTCGACATCCTCCAACGGCGTGTCAGGCACCACCATGGCGAACTCGTCACCGCCCCACCGGGCGAACAGATCTTCGGAGCGTGTACTCCGCCGGATCTGTGCACCGAGATCCCTCAGCACTGCATCGCCGACGAGGTGTCCAAGAGTGTCGTTGATGCACTTGAAGTCGTTCAGGTCGAACAGAACGATGCTGACTTGCGACGAGTGACGCAGAATCCATTCGGCCTCGTCCGTGAAGTAGCGCCGGTTCGCCAGACCGGTCAGCTCATCGCGCATGGCCAAACCGTACAGCTCGCGAACAGTGGAATCGAGCTTCCGCTGTCTCGAAACGACCCGCCGCGCGGCTGCAAGGCGTGCGACGATCTCCACGTCCGCACAGCCCTTCGCGAGGAAGTCGTCGTAGCCCGACGTCAGCGCCGTAATCTTCATGTCCACGTCGTCGTGCGTTGTGAGCATCACCGCGTAGGCATCTCGCAGAGAGTCGGAGGAACGGATTGCCGTGATCAGGTCCAAGCCGGAAGAGAACGGCATCTCGTGGTCGATCATGACCAGGTCGAACATGCGGGACGCGACCTTCTCCAGCGCAGTCTCGCCGTCGCCAGCGGTATCAACGTCGAATCCGGATCGCCGTGCCAGCGCTTCGACATACGACAGGTACCGGGCGTCCTCGTCGACCAGCAGCGCTGTCAGCGGAGAGTTCGCGTTGCAGTCCTGATCTGAGTGTCGGCGGCGGGGCTTGTCCACAGGAGCCTTTCCAAGCAAACGAGGTAATACAAGTCGCAAGCCAGCGGTGCGCGAAATCGAGTCACGAGGACGTTTGCCGCGAGGCGCCCTGAGCGGACGTCACTTATCTCCTACACGGACTTTTTTGCTTTATCCGGCAATTATCGTAGGCGATAAGAGAACGGGAGTTTGCTTTGCAGATCGATCAACTTCCGGACAGTCGCCGCGCGATTCTCGAGACGCTCAAGCAGCTCGGATCGCTGACGATTGCGCGGCTCGCTACAGAGCTTCGCCTCACCGGCGAAGCCGTTCGCCAGCAACTCCTTCAGCTTCGCCGGGAAGGATGGGTCGAGCCGAGCAAGACAGAGCGCTCCCGCATAGGCCGCCCCGCCACCACATATCGGCTCACCATCGCCGGCGACCATCTTTTCCCCAAGCTGTACGACACTCTTCTCGTCGCGCTCGTCGACGCCGCGGCCCGTGAGCTCGGCCCCGAGGTCACGCTCCGCCTCTACAGCAGACTGGCCGACGAGGCCGTCGAGAGGCTCGAGCCGGCCACTCGCAGTCTGCCGATCGAAAAGCGCGTCGAAGCGCTGAAGAACTTCTATGCGAACGACGATCCGTACATGAGCGTCGAGCAGCGCGCGGACGGGTTCGAGCTGGTCGAGCGCAATTGCCCGTTTTACAACGTCGCCATGAAGCGCCCCGGCATCTGCGATGTGACCGTGGGCGCGCTCTCCCGGCTGGCCGGAGCTCGGGTCGTCCGCGGGAAGACGTTTCAGAACGGCGACGGATGCTGCAGCTTCCGCGTCTTCGCAAACGAGCCGGTGGACGCGGAGAAACTGAAACTCACATCCGAACCGCAGACCAGCGCGTAATTCGAAGGCGGCTGCGCCGCCGCTCTTCACTCGTTCGCGTTCGCCGTCGCCTCTCACATCTTGGCGATCCAGATCGTCTTGATGTTCACGAACTCGCGGATCCCGTGAACGCCGAGCTCGCGGCCGAATCCCGAATGCTTGACCCCACCGAAAGGAACGCGAGGATCGGATGCGACCATGGCGTTCACGAAGACCTGCCCCGACTCGATTCGATCGATGAAGCGGTCAGCTTCCTTTCGATCGCGCGTCCATACGCTGGCGCCGAGTCCGAAGAGGGTGGCATTCGCGAGCCGGATCGCGTCGTCGGCGTCTTTCACGCGGAACAGCGATGCCACCGGCCCGAAGGTCTCCTGCGCGTAGGCTGGGGCAGACTCCGGGATGTCCGCGAGGACGGTGGGCGCGTAGAAGTTGCCTCGCTCGCCCAGGCGGTGGCCGCCGGTGAGAAGCCTCGCTCCCGCGGCAACCGAGGCGCGTACCTGCTCGTCGAGATCCTCGACGATCTGCGGCATTGCCAGCGGGCCGAGATCGGTTGACTCGTCGAGCGGATCGCCGACCTTCAGCGACTCCATGGCGCGGACGAATCGCGTCTCGAACTCGCCGGCGATCGATTCGTGCACGATGAAACGCTTGGCCGCGATGCATGACTGGCCGTTGTTGACCACGCGTGCCTTCACCGCGATCGTCACCGCCTCCTCGAGATCCGCCGACGGCATCACCACGAACGGATCGCTGCCGCCGAGCTCGAGGACGCTCTTCTTGATGACCTTCGCGGCGGTGCTGGCAACACTCGCTCCGGCGGGCTCGCTGCCCGTCAGGGTCGCCGCTTTCACGCGCTCGTCCTGGAGAATCTTCGACACCAGCTCGGCCCCGATCAGGAGGGTCTGCATTTCCCCCTGGTCGTAGCCGGCATCGCGCATGACCTCTTCGATCGCCAGCGCAGACTGCGGAACGTTCGAGGCGTGCTTCAGCAGTCCGACGTTGCCGGCCATCAGCGCCGGCGCCACGAAGCGGAAGACCTGCCAGAAGGGGAAGTTCCACGGCATCACCGCGAGCACGGGGCCGAGCGGCTGATAGCGGATGAAGCTCTCTTGCGCGTCAGTCTGCACGTGCTCGTCGGCCAGAAACCTCTCCGCGTTCTCCGCGTAGTACGCGCAGACACGAGCGCATTTCTCCACCTCCGCGACGGCCGCTTTGACCGGTTTCCCCATCTCCAGGGTCATGACCCGGCCGTATTCGCTCTTGCGCGCCTCGAGCAGCTCGCCGGCGCGCTTCATTCGCTGGGCGCGATCGGCAAACGAGCGCCGCCGATTGACCACAAACGCGTCGACGGCACGGCGTAGACGCCGTTCGATCTCATCGGCGCTGAAAGCATCAAAAGTCTTGAGGGTTTCCCCCGTCGCGGGGTTGATCGTCGCAATTGCCACAGCGCCAGACCTCCATGCTATTCTGAGCCTTACCGCTCAAAAACACCCAAACCAATCAAGGAGTCTGAATGCACGTGAAGCATATCCGCCCCATCCTCGCCCTGTTCCTCCTGCTGCTACCTTTTGCTGCGTTCGCGCAGAGCACGAACGGCTCGATCTCCGGCATCGTGGCCGATAACACCGGCGCCGTTCTGCCTGGTGTCACGGTCACGGCGACGAACATCGCCACGGGCGTGAGCCGTTCGGCAGTTACGACCAGCACCGGCAGCTATCAGATCCCCCTGCTGCCTCCCGGAACCTACCGGATGAACGGTGAGCTCTCCGGCTTCCAGCCGTGGAAGGCAGAAAAAGTGGTGGTCAACATCGCCACCGACGTCTCGGTGAACCTCAAGCTGAAGGCCGGAGTCGCGGAAACGATGACCGTCACGGGCGAGGCGCCGGTGGTGGAGACCACGCGCTCGGAAGTCAGCAGCGTGGTCAACGAGAAGGCGGTCGAGAACCTGCCGACCAACGGTCGTAACTTCATCGACTTCGTTCTGACCACGCCCGGGGTCGTCCGCGACACGCGCCTTGGTGACATCAGCTTCGCCGGCCAGCGCGGGACCCT
>JADGOA010000203.1 GCA_017883215.1 Thermoanaerobaculia bacterium
GTCTCGCCCGCCGTCGCCGGGCGTCCCGCGCCCGGCGACTCTCAATGAAGCGATCCGGCGCGGGACGCCGGATCGCGGCGGGCGAGACGCCCGCACTCCTTCCGCGATTACAATCCCGCCACCATGTGGGACATTCGACGCATCCTCAAGGACCTCGCTGATGCCGATCGCCGGCGGGCCATCCTCATCTCTTTCTGGCGGCACGGCGACGCCGCTTCGAAAGCGGCCGTGACGGCGCAACTCGCCCGCGCGGTGCACTTCCGCGAAGAGACGCTGCGGAAGATGCCCGTGGAGAAGAAGGCCGATCTGCTGGCATCGCGCATCGGCTCACACGAGTTCGATCAGTACCTCGAGGCGGCGCTGATGCAGTACCTCACGCAGGACCACACCGAGATGCTGGGCGCGTTCCTCGACCTCTGGAACATCCCGCACGTGAAGGGCTCGATCGAGATCGACGACTACAAGCCGCCGGTCGAGGGACAGGTGCGCGATGCGGTGCGCCAACTCGAGTCGCGATACGAAAAGAGCGACATCCTCATCTACCTGGCCGCCGCCGGACTGCTGATGGGCGGCCCCTGGCGCGAGGCCACCTGGCCCGTGGTGGACGAGCTGACGAGCGCGTAGCGCTTTGGAGTGCGGCGACGCAGTCGCCGCTTTCGTGTCAAGGCGGCGACTGGCGTCGGCGCGCCAAAGCGGCGACTGGCGTCGCCGCACTCCAAGGCGGCGACTGGCGTCGCCGCAGGGTTGCATCCCGAAGTCCACTCCGCTACGGTCATCGCCGGTGCACGCAGACGAGCGATCGGATCGAATTGCGCCCGGCGAGTGGCTCGCGCTCTCCGGGATTGCCGCCGTCTTCATCCTTTTCCGCCTCGAGCTGTTCGTCGATCCCGCCCTCCACCTCGGATGGAACAGCGACGCCGCCATCTTCGGCCTGATGGCGAAGGCGATCTTTGCCGGCCGCGACTTCCCGATCTTCTTCTGGGGCCAGAGCTACATGGGGCCGCTGACGTCGCTGCTCGCCGCCGCAGCCGGCGCGGTCCTGCGACTGGCCGGCGTGACCCCCGCAGTCGGGCCGCTGGCCCTGCGCATCGGCGCGGCTGCGGAGGTCCTCGCCGCGATCTTCTTCTACTGGAGCGGCCTGCGGCGGGCGTTCGACGCCAGGACCGCGACCGTGGCCGCGCTCTGGCTGGCGATCGGCCCCGCCTACCTTTTCTTCTTCACCATCGCGCCGATCGGGGGCGAGCAGATGTTCGTCCTGAGCGCGATCATCTTCTGGTTCTCGGTCCGGACGATGTTGGGAGCGCCTCGCGACTGGTTCGTCTTCGGCCTGCTCGCCGGAATCGGATGGTGGATTCATCAGGGAGTCGTCTTCGCCATCGGCGCGTCGGTTCTGATCGTCGTGCTCCGCTCGAGCGTCTGGGCGACGGCGTGGCGAGAGCCGCGCCTCCTCGACCGGCTGCTGCTGCGACAACGCTGGCGCGGGCACGATCGCCTGCTGGTGAGCTCGCTGCGCGTGCTGAACGGACTGCTGCTTCTCTGGATCGTCGAAGACGCTCTCTTTTGCCTCGATCTCCCGGTCCCGGCCCTTTTTCTCTTCTCGCCTCTCCTCGAGCCGGTGATCGTATTTGTGGTCGTCCGGATCGTTCTGGCGCTGCGGTTCGATGACGATGCGCGCTCAGCCGTGGCGCTGGCCGCCGCGGGGTGGCGGGGGTGGGCCTTCCCGCTGCTGCTGGCTGTCTGCGGAGCCCTCATCGGATACGCGCCTGTGATCGTCGGCGGGATGCTGCACCTCTATCCGCGGACGTACGGGCTGAGCGTTCCGCCTCTGCCGCTCCGGGTAGTGCTGCAGCACGTTCGCACTCTCGCCCGCGCCGATTTCTGGGCGCTGATCGGAGCGAGCGGATCTCCAGCGGGGGTGGTGGTGGGCGCTGCGGTGACGATGCTGCTGCTGATCGCGCTCGTGCGGCACGGCAGAACGCTTCTCGATCTGGTGACTCTGCGGGCTCGCGATTACGGCGAACGGGGAATCGCCGCCGCCACGATTGCCCTCTGCGTCATTTTCTACGTGACTTCGCGCCGCGCTCACGAAGGATCGGCTCGCTACATCGTTTCCGCTCTGCCGATGGTCTACGCCTTCGCTGCTCGCGAGATCTGGGCGCTGCGCCCGCGCGTCGTCGGAATCGCCGCGGCGGTAGCCATCGCGCTGGCCCTGGCGGTGCCGCGGATGCAGCAGGTCCGCGACGTCGCTGCCGGCCGCGGCGAGGAGTACTCCGGACTGGGCGGCAACTTCGATCCGCGGCCGACGCTGCATGCGATCGATGCCGGCGGTTACTCGATCTGCCATGCCGAATACTGGATCGCGTACAAGCTGCAGTGGGTGAGCGAGGAACGCGTCCGCTTCATTCCCTTCCACAGTTTCGACCGCACGCCCGCGGCCTCGCGACTGCTCGAAGCGGCTCCCGGCAGGAAGTGCTACGTCGATGACGCAGGCGCGGTGAGGCTCTTCGATCGGAGTGCCATCGATGAGTCCGTCATGCACGCCGCGCGTGAGAGGTTGCAGCGGCTGCGCGAAGGCAATTAGGCCGGAACCCACACGCGCCGTCTTGCGAAACGCGTACAATCCAGCACCTCAACACGGCAATGTCGTACACGGTACCGCACCGGCGGCGCACGCTCTGCGTCGCAGTCTTGGTTGTTGCATCTTGTGCAATGACCGCGTCGGCCCAGTCGATTCAGACTGTGGCCGGCGGCGGGACCGACGACGGCAAGCTGGCGACCGAGATCGCGCTCTACGGCCCGCGCGGGATCGCGTACGACACGGCCGGCAATCTCTACGTGGTCGAGGGAAACTCCAGCCTCGTGCGCCGCATCGACGGAAAGACGGGGACGGTCCGCACGCTGGCGGGCAACAGCGGGGCTGGTTTCGCAGGCGACGGCAGTCCGGCGAAGAACGCCACCCTCAACCATCCTGGAGGCATCGCCGTCGATCGCAACGGCGACATTTACATCGCCGATCACGACAACGGACGCGTGCGAAAGATCAGCGCAAGCACCGGAATCATTTCGACCGTCGCCGGCCGCGGATCCGACCGGCCCGACGGAACCATCGGCGACGGAGGAGCGGCGACCGACGCCGTCCTTCGCGGGCCGTGGGGGCTCTGGCTCCAGCAGGGAGTGCTGTACATCCTCGAAACCGGCTACCTCGGCGAGCGCGTACGCAAGGTCGTGCTGTCGACCGGCATCATCACTACGCTCGCCGGTCCGTTCGACGGCACCGACGGTTTCGCCGGCGATGGGCAGCCCGCGACGAATGCGAAGTTCAACGCTCCCCTGGGCGTCGCAGCCGACGCGGCTGGAAACGTCTATGTCGCCGACAACGGCAACGACCGCGTGCGCCGCATCGATGCGGCGACGGGAATCATCGACACCTACGCCGGGGGTGGTTCGCCGGCGGACGGCATCGGCGATGGCGGGCCGTCTACCGAGGCGAAACTCGATTCTCCGACCGGCTTCAGCTTCGATTCCGGTGGAAATCTTCTGATCCTGACCTTCGCCGGCGTGCGGCGCGTCGACAAGAACACCCGCGTGATCTCCACGGCAGTGTCCGGGAATTACGGCACGGCGTACTTCATGACCGTCGACGCGAACTTCACCCCCATCATCAGCTCGGACGGGTACGGCCAGATTCTGCGGTTTTCGACTCAGAACGATTACGTCGCCATCGCCGGCGGCGGGTCGTACATCGGCGACGGCCTCGACGCCAGCGCGGCGGTCTTTCGATCGCCATACGGTCTGGCTCTCGACGGCGCGGGAAATCTGTTCGTCGCCGACGCGGAAAACCTCCGCGTGCGTCGCGTCGACGCCGTGAGCGGCATCGTCACGACATACGCGGGGAGCGGGACGTACTACGACGATCCGAGCCAGGACGGAACACCTGCGACGACAGCCCCGATGTATCCCGTCGATGTCGCCTTCGATCCGAAAGGAGACCTGTACATCTGCGACCGAGGGAACGCTCGCATCAAGAAGGTCGCGACGGCGACCGGGATTCTGACGTTCTACGCCGGCGGAGGGAATCCGCCCGGAGGAAACAACGAGGGCTTGCCGGCGACGTCGGCAAAATTCTCCGGCATCGCCGGCATTGGCATCGATCCGGCGGGGAATCTCTACGTCACCGACCGCCAGGACAACCGCGTCTGGCGCATCGACGGGAAAACCGGAATCGTCAACGCGTTCGCGGGCAACGGGAAGGACGGCTTCAGCGGCGACGGCGGTCCGGCGACCGCCGCCTCACTCAGCCAGCCGTCAAGCGCGGTCAGCGACAGCAACGGCATCATCTACATCTCCGATACCGGAAATCTTCGCATCCGGCGCGTCGGCAAGGACGGCGCGATCACGACGTTCGCCGGCGACGGCACGGACTCGTTGCTCACGAACCAGCACATCGCGATCGACCCGCGGAATGGCGACGTCTACGTGGCCGACGACTTCCGGTCGAGCGTTCGGAAGATCGATTCCAGCGGAAAGATGACCACGATCGCAGGCGCCGGTACGGCGTACTACCTCGACGCCGGCTATCAGGGTGACGGTGGACCGGCCACCGCTGCGCTGATGAACTTTCCGTTCGAGATGAGCGGGGTGGCGGTGTCGAAGACGGGGGATGTCTACGTCTCCGACTCTCGCAACAACCGCGTTCGCGCAGTGTTCGCGTGCAGCGCGGTCGCTGCGCCGGCGTTGAAGATACCTGCGGACGGCACAGCCGGCGCGCCAACCGCGCCCCAGCTGACGTGGGGTGCAGTTCCGAAAGCATTCCGCTATGACCTGCGGCTCGATACCGTTTCACCTCCGCAAAAGGTCGCCGCCTCGGATCTGAGCCAGACGTCATTCGTCCCTGCGAACCTCCAGCCGTCAACGAAGTACTACTGGCAGGTGGTAGCCAAGGGCGATCCGTTCTGCGCGCCCCTGGCGACTGCGGCGTCGTCGATCGCGTCGTTCACCACCACGTCGAGCTGCGGCGTGGCGGCATTCACGCTCAACTCGCCTGCGGATCTCGCGACGGGAGTGGCTCTCCCGGTGCAGCTGACATGGCAGGCCGCATCCGGCGCGGCGGCGTACGACGTCTACCTCGGCGGCACCAATCCTCCGCCGCTGGTAACAAGCGGAATGACGGCGACGACGTTCACGGCAAGCGTCGCCGGCGGCCGCTACTACTGGTTCGTCGTCGCCCATGCAGCGTGCGACCCGACGAAGACGGTGACGAGCGATATCCGCTCCTTCGCCACGCAATCGTCGAGTTGCACGCCCGGCCAGATCGGCGTGACGCTCTCGTCACCGGCTGACGCCTCGACGGATGTCCCGCTCACGACTGATCTGAAGTGGAGCGGCCGTGGTGCGGTCGACGCCTACGACGTTTACTTCGGGACCGACCCGAATCCTCCGCTCAGTTCCGCGAACATCAGCGCGACGACGCAGACGGTCTCATCGCTGCGTCCGGCGACGAAGTACTACTGGCGCGTCGTCGCGCGCGGTCCGTGCGATCCCAACGGTGTCGGCTCGTCGGTCCTTTCGTTGACGACCAGGACCTGCAGCGCGCCGGGGGCTACGACGATCCAGTTCGCCCCGTCGACAGTGTCGGCGGGATCGACGTACACGATCGTCTGGTCTCAGGCCGTAGGGGCGGATCAGGATGCCGGATATCTCGTGGAGCGCTCGACGTCGGCCGATTTCAGCTCGGCGGTCGAGGCGCAGGTCACGAGCTCGACCGCCGCGTCGTTTGTCGCGAACGCGACGGGCACGTACTACCACCGCGTTCGTGCGGTGGCTGGGTGCGATGTGAGCGTCACCGGGCCGGTGTCCGCGGCGGCTGCGGTGTCGATCACGGCCGCGCGGCCGAACGTCGTCTTCACCCTCCAGCCTTCCGCCGTGATCACGGCGCTGGGCGATCATCTCGAAGACGCCACCAGCTCATTTGCACTCGAGAATCTCGGCGGCGGTCCGCTGCAGGTGATCGTTGGGCGACAGGAGCTCAACGGCGCGCCGCCGTTCTTCAGCATCACCGATCCTTCCGGCGGCGACGTGGCGTTTGTGACGCTCGAGCCGCATCAGCCGCGGACGTTCACCGTGCGATTCTCAGGGCCGAGGAACGACGCAGCGAATTCGTACCAGGGAGTGATCTTTCTCGCCTCGACGGGGCAGGGTCTTCCGGTCACGCCGTACGCGTTCGTGAATCTGAAAGTCGGCGGCACGCCGTCGGCAGCTCCGCAGTTCATCGTCAGCGGCGCGCCGGCCGATTACGCGGCATTCCCTGCCTTCGCCGGCGACGACAGTTCGCGCCCGCCGCTCCAGATCGGAGTGAAGAACAGCGGAGCGGCACCAGTAGAAGTCGGCTTCGAGATCGGGCCGGAAGTGTGGCTGACGACTGATGCGACGTGGAACGCCACGCAGATCGAGCCGGGCGCGACGCGAACGGTCAACTTATTGACCAGGCGCGCCCGCGCTCCGAACGGGTCGCCGCTGCCGCGCTACACGTACCTCACCGTGAGAACGAAGGACGGCGCCTCGAGCCGGCTTCTCGTGCAGGACAACGATGACGTACCGGTGACGGGCGGCCGGTCGATTCGTCTCGACGCCGCGGCGCGCTCATTCATCATTCCCGAGGTCGTGAGCCGGAACGCGGCTGACGGTTCTCTCGTCGCGACGCGCGTGCGGCTGACCAACATCGGCACCGACGCGGTGCAGGCGGAGCTGATCTTCACCCCGGCAGGTTCCGACGGGTTCGATCCCACCGCGGTGCGCCGCGCGACGGTGCTCGTTCCGCCTAACGACGTCGTCACGATCACCGACCCGGCTGTCCAGTTGTTGC
>JADGOA010000204.1 GCA_017883215.1 Thermoanaerobaculia bacterium
TTTCGCTCGACCATGACTTCCGTTTTCGCGATGGCACGACGGGCGACTCGTCGACGCCGCGCGCCAGCTCCCACAACCGCGTTCCCCATTTACCGAAGCGCGCCACGAGCTCCTCATCGCTGTACCTCTGCAGGTCGCCGACCGTGGCGATGCCCATCTCGGTGAGAATCTTTTCGGTCGCTTTGCCGACTCCCGGGATCTTGCGCACCGGAAGCGGGAAGAGGAAGCGCTCGACCTGATTCGGCCTGATGACGAAGAGGCCGTCGGGCTTGTTCCAGTCGGAAGCGATCTTCGCCAGAAATTTGTTCGGGGCGACGCCGGCGGAGGCGGTGAGCTGCGTCTCATCGTGGATCTCGCACCGGATGACCGCGGCGGTCTCGGTGGCGGTGGGAATGCCGGTCAGCTCGCAGGTGACGTCGAGGTACGCCTCGTCGAGCGAGAGGGGCTCGACGAGCGGCGTGTGCGTCTCGAAAATCGCCCGGATCTGGTGCGACACCGCCCTGTACTTGTCGAAATTCGGATGGATGAACACCGCCTCGGGGCAGAGCCGCCGCGCCCGAAGCGCCGGCATCGCGGAGTGGATGCCGAACTTCCGTGCCTCGTACGAAGCGGCGCAGACGACGCTCCGCTCTCCGGGCCAGCCGACGATCACGGGGCGGCCTTTCAGCGACGGTTCATCGCGCTGTTCCACCGAGGCGTAGAACGCATCCATGTCGATGTGGAGGATCTTTCGCACGGCTCGTTCATTTTGGATTGAGAATCATGAATTGAGAATTGAGAAAATGGGCGACATGGCAATCGGAAGTCCGAAATCCTCGACCCTCGACGCTTCCTTTCGCGATTTGACGACGCCCGCGTTCGTGGTCGACCGCACGATCGTGCAGCGCAACTGCGACCGTATGCGCGAGAAGGCAGCACGATCGGGCGTCGTCTTCCGGCCGCACGTGAAGACGCACAAAACAATGGAGATCGGGCGGATGCAGCACGGCGGCGAAGCCGGCCCGATCACCGTCTCCACGCTGGCGGAAGCCGAATGTTTCGCCGCGAACGGCTTCCACGACATCACCTACGCGGTGCCGCTCGCGCCGGAGAAACTGGAGCGTGTGGCGGGGCTCGCGGCGAGGGTCGAGCGGCTGAACATTCTGATCGACAGCGAGACCGCACTCCACAGCCTGGAGAGTTTCAATCGCGCCAGCGGAACGGTGTTCGATGTGTTTCTGAAGCTCGACTGCGGCTATCACCGCGCCGGAGTCGATCCGGACGCGGAGTCGAGCGTCGCGCTGGCGTTGGCAATCCACGACTCGCCGGCGGCACGGTACCGCGGGGTGCTCGTTCACGCCGGGCATTCCTACCACGCGCGCAACGCGGCGGAGATCCGCAGCATCGCTGCCGAGGAAACCGCCTGCGTGTCGGCATTCGCGGCGAACGTGCCGGGGGTCGACACGATCCGGAGCATCGGCTCCACGCCGACCGCGTCGGTGGTCGAGACGTTCACCGGTTGCGATGAAGTCCGGCCGGGCAACTACGTTTTCTTCGACGCTTTCCAGGCCACGATCGGGTCATGTGACATCAGCGACGTAGCAGTGTCGGTCCTGGCGACCGTCATCGGCTCCTATCCCGATCGCGGCTCGCTGGTTATCGATGCCGGTGCGCTGGCGATGTCGAAGGACAGCGGTCCCGATCACGTCGAGCCACAGTTCGGTTACGGCATCGTCTGCGACCGGGCGCTGCATCCGCTGCCGCTGAAGCTCGTGGCGCTTTCGCAGGAGCACGGAAAAATCGTCGGCGACCCGCAGGAGATCGCGACGCTCCCGGTCGGCGCGCAGCTGCGCATCATCCCGAACCACTCCTGTCTCACCGCCGCAATGTACGACTGCTATCACGTTCTCGAGGCGGGGAGGATCGTCGGCGAGTGGAAGCCCGTGAGGGGGTGGTAGGGGCTGAACGTAGGGGCGCGCAGCAGCGCGCCCGCAACTCTCGTCATTCCAGCCCCCGGGGGTTGCGGACGCGCTGCTGCGCGTCCCTACGGGTCTTCGGTTCACTCCCAATCGCGCTTGCGGAAAAATCCCTCCCGTCGCGCGCCGGCGAACGTCGCCGTCACCTTGCGGGTCGGGTCGTCGACGGGTGCTTCGCCCGCGGCAGGCCGGAGGACATCGACGTGATCGGTCCACTCGGGTTGCGAAAGGCCACCCTGGTCGGGGCCGCTCGTCTCTTTCTCGCGGCGCGAATCATGGAAGTCGGCGTGCTCCGGCGTGCGCGCAGCGGTCGTGTCTCCGACGTGCTGCCCGGTGTATCCGCTGACCCGATCCCGCTCGCTGCCGTGACTCTCCGGTTCCTTCTGCTCGTTGGGCATCAGCCCCTCGCCAAAAACCAGAAATGCAACCGACAAGCCACGGGATCATCACAGGAGTCCGCAGGATCGGCGGGAGTGGCTGCGTTCTCGGCGTCGCGGCTCAGTTCGCCTGGGCACACGCCGTGCTCGCTGAAGACGAATCGATCCTGCTATCTTTTCGCGATTCGGCGCCGAGGCGCCGCGTGGAAAGAGTTGAGAAACCACCGTCGTATCCAATGAAAGACAAACCGGATCGAACCACGCGGCGGCACACGGGCGACATCGAGCACCGCCTGGATGAGGGGTCTCGCAAGGAGCGCAAGGCCGCCGGAAAGTTGCGCCGCACCTTCGTGCGTGAGAAGGGAGGGGAGCGCGGCGGAGCGGTGACCGAGGACAACTGGGAGCGGTTGCTCGACGAGCATGGGCACTCCATGCGCCGCCGCCCGCTCCTGAGTGAGATTCTCGAGCAGATCGACGACAGTCAAAAGGAGATCGCATCCGAAGCCGCGGCGGAAATCGCGGATGTGTCCAGCGCCGCGATCGTCATGTCGGTTTCGAGCGCTCGCTGTCGCGCCTTCTACGACGACCAGGAAATCGACTGCGTGGTTCCCCCTCACATCGCCATGAGGGGGAAGAGCGCTCTGGCGGTGGGCGACCGCCTCCGGCTGGAGCGCGAGGGGGAGGTGTGGCGCGTCGGATCGGTCCTGCCGCGGCGCACCGTGCTGGCACGACCCGATCCGCTGCACAAGCACGTGCAGCGTCTCATCGCGGCCAACATCGACGTGGTCGTGCACGTCGTTTCGTTCAAGGCGCCGCCGCTGCGGCCGCGGCTCATCGACCGGGTGCTGATCGCCATCCAGCGCGGAGGTGCTCAGCCGGTCGTCTGCGTCAACAAGTTCGACCTGCTGAAAGCGGAGGAACGCGAGGCCGAGGTAGCAAAGCTCGCCCACTATGCGGACCTCGGCGTTCCCGTCATTGCCTGCTCGACCGAGAGCGGAGAAGGGCTCGACCTGCTCCGCTCCGCCGTCGAAGGCAAGACCTCAGCGCTCGTCGGCCACAGCGGGGTGGGGAAGTCCTCGCTCCTCAACGCCCTCGACCAGCGGCTGGCGCTGACCACCGGCGCGCTGCACCGCCGCGGCACGGGCCGTCATACCACCACGCGGTCGACGCTGTACGACTTCGGGCGGGGGACGTATCTGATCGACACGCCCGGAATCCGGGAGTTCGGATTGTGGGACCTCGATCGCGAGTCACTCCGCGATTACTTCCCCGAATTCAACGAGCCGTCCGAGTTCTGCCGCTTCACGAACTGCACGCACGTGCACGAGCCGGATTGCGAGGTCAAGTCCCGCGTGGAGCAGGGAACTCTGAATCGCGCGCGGTATGAGACGTACGCCCGGTTGTACGAGTCGCTGGAGGCGTGAAACGGTGGATAACACGATCGCTGCTATGATCGTTAGCGATCCGAGCCACACAATCGAAGAATCGTTCACGGCCATGACGGACGACGACGCGCTGAGATCCATGCACACCTCGTGGACGACGTCGCTCGACTCAACGCGAGGCGTGGAGCGGCGTCTCTCCGACCAGCGCCTGCAGAACGATCAGCTGCGGCTCATCGGCTCCGCCGTCCATATCAGCGGCGAGGGAATTGCCATCCTCACTCCCGCCGCCGAAGCGATCGGCCCGCGGGTGGCTTTCGTCAACGACGGCTTCTGCGCGTTATACGGCCGCACGCGTGAGGAGATCATCGGCCAGCCCGTCTCGATCTTCGGCATCGTGGAGAGGCAGGAGGCGATCGTCAGCGCCCTCCTGGACCACGTTTTCGAAAACCGCCCATTCGACGGCGAGGTGACGGCCACGCGGAAGGATGGGAGCGAGTTCGAGCTCGACATCCACCTCGTCCCGGTCGATGACGCCGGCCAGCTCACGCACTGGGTCGGTTTTCTGCGCGACACCACCGACACGCGCAATCAGATCGTCCGCCTCCGCCATGAGGCCATGTACGACGGCCTGACGAACCTGCCGAACCGCAGCCTTCTCTTCGAAACACTCGGCAAGGCCGTGGCCGCTGCGCGCGAGGCGAATACAACCGTGGCCCTCCTGCTGATGGATCTCGATCGCTTCAAGGAGGTCAACGACACGTTCGGTCATCAGTTCGGCGATCTCCTCCTGCAACAAGTCGCCTTTCGCCTTCGCAATCAGCTTCGCTCCATTGACACCGTGGCGCGCCTCGGCGGCGACGAGTTCGCCATCGTCATTCCGGCGGCGTCGGATTCGACCGCCCTGGCCAGGACGGCCCGCAACATCCTGAACGCTCTCGAGCAGCCCTTCGTCATCGAGCAGCAGGTTCTCGAGGTCGGCGCGAGCATCGGCATCGCCACCTTCCCTGCGCACGGTGACGACGCGCGCACGCTTCTTCGCCGGGCCGACGTCGCCATGTACGCAGCAAAGCAGGCCCAGCTCGGCTACGCGTTCCATCGCGACGACGTCGACCGCCATACCGCGGACCAGCTGTCACTCATCGTGGAGATCCGCTCGGCGCTGGAGCACAATCAGTTCGAGCCGTACTTCCAGCCGAAGATTCACATGCGCAGCGGCCTGATGACGCGTGCCGAGGTTCTGCTGCGCTGGAACCACCCGCAGCGCGGTCTGGTCTCCCCGGCGTTGTTCGTCCCCGTCGCCGAGCGGACCGGTTTCATCCGCACCATCACGGAGTGGCTGCTGGAGCGGACCATGTCCCAGCTGCGCACGTGGCACGACGCTGGCGCACCGGTTCACGTCGCGGTGAACGTCTCCGCGAAAAGCCTCCTCGATCAGGCCTTCCCGGCGAAGATCGACGCCCTGCTCAACCGCTGGCAGATGGATCCCCGTTTTCTCAAGATCGAGATCACCGAGAGCAGCATCATGGCCGATCCGTCGCATGCCCTCGCCATCATGTCCATGCTGCAGTCCCTTGGCGTCCGCCTGTCGGTCGATGACTTCGGCACCGGCTACTCCTCGCTCGTCCATCTGCGCGAGCTCCCGATCGACGAGATCAAGATCGACCAATCCTTCGTCAAAGGAATGACGACGAGCGATGCCGATGCCGCCATCGTCCGCACGGTGATCGATCTCGCCCACAACCTCGGCAAACAGGTCTGCGCCGAGGGGGTGGAGGACGCCGATACGTGGCGCATGCTCGACTCCATGGGTTGCGATCTGGCGCAGGGCTACTTCATGAGCGCGCCGAAGAGCGCCCCCGAGCTGATGCAGTGGCTGTTGGACAGCTCCTGGGGGCTCAACTCGAAGCCGAAAGCGTGATCAGCTGACCGCTCACGCCTGCGCCGGAATCGGAGAGCAGAAAGGCGATCCATTCCGCGACGCGCTCGAGCGGAACGAGCTGATCCGCGGGGGCGTT
The DNA here is from genome assembly GCA_017883215.1 of Thermoanaerobaculia bacterium. Classification (GTDB taxonomy): domain Bacteria; phylum Acidobacteriota; class Thermoanaerobaculia; order Gp7-AA8; family Gp7-AA8; genus JAJXWV01. The sequence goes on from JADGOA010000204.1 coordinate 5,733, forward strand.
GCCGCGCATCGCCGGCGTCGCCAGGGCAGTGGGAAGGAGCGCATTGGCGGTGATCCCGCGGTCCGCGAGCTCGTGCGCCAGCGTGCTGACGAATGCGTTCAGCGCCGCCTTCGACGCCGTGTACGCGCCGAGCCCCGACGGATGCGTTGCCGTCGCCGCGGAGCTGATCGCCACGATGCGTCCTTTGTCGGAGAGGTGAGGCCGGACCGCGGCGAAGGCACTCACGGCCGACAGGACGTTCGTCTCGAACATCGCTCTGAATTGGTCGGGCGAGGAGCCGGAGTCGAATCCCCCGGCGAGGTGGACCAGCCCGTACACCGGAGCGAAGCGCGGCAGTTCATCGAGTGAGGCGATGCCGGCGGCAGCGGGAACGGTTTTCTGCAGACGCTCCCACGAGGCGGCGGAGCGGTAGAGAACGATGCAGCGGTAGTCACGCGCAAGCCGGGCCACCACGGCGTGTCCCAGTCCGCCGGTTCCTCCAGTGATCAGCAGCGTCTTCATTCTCACTCCGTCTTCGCGCTCACTTTGGCGCGCTCGCGCTCGGTCCGCTCGATGCGCTTCATCTCTTTGCTCAACTCCCGCCCCGCGCGCCAGGTGCGCGGCGTGTAAGGAAACACGGTGCCGGTCATGGCGAAGGGATCCATGATGGTCGGCGCGGTTCGGCGGACGGAGCCCGGAAGAGGCGCCAGGAACGGCAGGAAGCCGATTCGCCAGCGCATGTTGAGCGGGCGGAACTCGACCGTCCCAAGGTCCCATTTGATTGCTGGTTCCGGCTTCGGGGGTGCTTCGATGACGCCGGAGAAGATCTGCGTCAGCTTCTCGCGCGAGAAATCAGGCGGCCCGGCAGTGCTCGAGGCGGCGGGCTGCTGAGCAGCGGCGGCCGTAGCGATCAGGAGAACCAGCGCCGCAACCATTGCTGTGCGCATGGAACGATTCTCTCCCATTGTTCTGCCAGATGTAATGCAAAGACGGTGACTCCTGTGACTTCGACCCGTTCCGCCTACCGAATCTCTATCGGATCGATCTGCGCGTTTCGAAGAAGTGAACCTCAGGCGTGGCTTCGGTCTGGAGGAGCATGTGGAGAGCGGACATTCCTGTCCGCAGCGG